>JABMNS010000327.1 GCA_013204445.1 Sphingomonadales bacterium | reverse complement strand
TTCGATCTGGTTACGGATCGCTTCCACGCGCGCCTTGATGTCGCTCTTCTTGCCAGCGCCGTCAACGATCGTGGTGTTATCCTTGTCGATCGTAACATTCTTGGCTTCACCGAGCATGCTCAGCGTAACGCTTTCCAGCTTGATGCCAAGATCTTCGGAGATCATTTCGCCCTTGGTCAGGATCGCGATATCTTCGAGCATCGCTTTACGACGATCACCGAAACCAGGCGCCTTGACCGCTGCGATCTTGAGGCCGCCGCGCAATTTGTTGACTACCAGAGTAGCCAGCGCTTCGCCTTCAATATCTTCAGCAATGATCAGAAGCGGACGTCCGGCCTGAACAACAGCTTCCAGAATCGGGAGCAATGGCTGCAGGTTGGTCAGCTTCTTTTCGTGGATCAGGATATAGGGATTTTCGAGGTCCGCAATCATCTTGTCCGGGTTGGTGATGAAGTAAGGGGACAGATAACCGCGGTCAAACTGCATGCCTTCAACAACTTCGAGTTCAAAGTCGAGACCCTTGGCTTCTTCAACCGTGATCACGCCTTCTTTGCCGACCCGTTCCATCGCTTCAGCGATTTTCTCGCCGACTTCGCGATCGCCGTTGGCGGAGATAATGCCAACCTGGGCAATTTCTTCGGTGCCCTTGACGTCTTTCGAACGCTTCTTGAGATCCGCAACCACGGCTAGGACCGCCTGGTCAATACCGCGCTTCAGATCCATCGGGTTCATGCCGGCCGACACGGATTTCATGCCTTCCTTGACGATCGCCTGAGCGAGAACGGTTGCAGTGGTGGTGCCGTCGCCAGCAACATCATTGGTTTTCGATGCAACTTCACGAAGCATCTGTGCGCCCATATTTTCGAACTTGTCTTTCAGTTCGATTTCCTTGGCAACCGAAACACCGTCCTTGGTGATGCGCGGTGCGCCAAAGCTCTTGTCGAGCACAACATTACGGCCCTTGGGACCGAGGGTTACCTTAACGGCGTCAGCCAGCGTATTCACACCCTTGAGGATGCGCTCGCGAGCGTCGCGACCAAATTTTACGTCTTTAGCAGCCATGATATTTTCCTCTGCTTAAATGATTGAAATTATGATGGGAGAAGCGTCTATTTCTCGAGAATGCCGAGAATATCGCTTTCCTTCATGATGATCAGCTCTTCGCCGTCAACGGTGACTTCCGTGCCGGACCATTTGCCGAACAGAATCTTGTCGCCTTTTTTGACGTCAAGCGGTGTTGCCTTGCCATTGTCGTCTTTCAAGCCGTTGCCGACTGCGACAACTTTACCTTCGGATGGCTTTTCCTGTGCACTATCCGGAATGATGATACCGCCTGCAGTCTTTGCGTCCGCTTCGACGCGGCGCACCAGTACACGGTCATGTAATGGACGAAATTTCATAGATTTCCCTTTCTTGTCCAATCCAAAACTCTTCAAACCAGCTTTTTGCCGCCGGCAGGGAGAGCAGAATCTGTGTGAATTAGCACTCTCTCGTTTCGAGTGCTAACGGAGACCATGTAATGGCTATTCATCTATCGTCAAGAGAAAGGGCAGAAAATATTTCTCTTCATTCTTGCCGGATTTCCGAGACATTGCGATTCGTTTCTCGGACAATCTACATTGCTACGGAAGCGCTGTGCGATCAAATCGCTAGGAGCGCCGAATGCCATCATGAGCCCACTTCGGTGGGTGCAGACTTGTTTCCCCAATTTCGAGAGATAAAATCGATGTCTGTTTTGAGTAAAACAACCGCTACTGCTGCCGTCCTAGTCGCGTTGGGAATCCTGTCCCTGTCTGCCGCCGGTGCCAAAGAGAAATGCTATGGCGTCCCGCTTGCCGGCAAGAATGGTTGTGCCGCCGGACCGGGCACCAGCTGTGCTGGGGCATCGACCGTCAATTATCAGGGCAATGCCATAGAATATGCCGCCAAGGGTGAATGCGCCAAACTCGCCGGAACGAGCAGGCTGGCTGATCGACCTTACCTCGGGCGCGCTCGGCGAGATGGCCGAATAATATCCACTGTCCGTTCAACGATATCTAATATGTCGGACTGTGGTTTACGATCCCTGTCATCGTCAGTAAGGTGTTCAGCCGGTTGGTCGGCTCCCATCTTATCCGCTGGTAATATCCCAACCCATTCCCATATAGGACGGGTTAATCCGGTCAAAACAGGGATATGAATATGCAGTTTGCGTGGGCAGCTTGGAAATTTCTGGTCGCGATAAAGGACGGCATGGTGCTGATTGCCATGCTGCTGTTTTTCGGCGCTCTCTATGCCCTGCTGTCATCGCAGCCCAATAGCGGCGCGATCCGCGACGGCGCGTTGCTGCTCGATCTGAACGGCGTGATTGTAGAAGAACCGGCGGCGCCGACCTTCGAGGATTTCCTGGCCGGCAATAGCGACGGCAGCCCGCGCGAATATCGCTTGCGGGATGTCGTGCACGCCATTGATGCGACGGTAGAAGATGATCGAGTCAAAGCCATCGTCCTCGATCTCAGCCGTTTCGCCGGTGGCGGCCAGACTAGCCTGACCGATATTGGTGAAGCGCTTGCCCGGGCCAAGAAGGCAGGCAAGCCAATCTATGCTTTTTCCAGTTTCTATAGCGATGACAGCTATCAGCTCGCCGCCCATGCAACGCAAATCTGGATGGACCCGATGGGCGGGATTATCTTTGCCGGCCCCGGTGGCAACCGTCTCTATTACAAGGGCCTGATCGACCGGCTTGGCGTGACCGCGAATATTTACCGGGTCGGCACCTATAAGAGCGCGGTCGAACCCTATATGCGCGCCGACCAGTCACCAGCAGCCCGCGAGGCGTCCGAAGCGCTCTACAGCGTGCTGTGGGACAGCTGGCTTGCAGAAGTTAAAAAGAATCGGCCACAGGCGATAGCCAAGCCCTTTGCTAAGGATCCCGCCGCTTTCATCACCGCCGCTGGTGGCGATTATGCCTCGGTTGCGATGAAGCAAAAACTGGTCGACAAACTGGGAGACAAGACCATCTTTGACCGTTTTGTCGCGGAGCAGGTCGGCACGGATGAAACGCCCTCGCCGGACAGTTTCCAAAGCATCGACTATGATGATTTCGTTGCCGCGCATCCGGTGGATAGAAAAGGTTCCGCGATCGGAGTCATCACCGTTGCAGGCGAAATTGTTGGCGGCAAAACCGGCCCCGGCATGGCTGCCAGCGGACGGATTGCGGAGCTGATTTACACGGCACTGGATGAAAATGAGATAAAGGCGCTGGTGGTCCGCGTCGATTCTCCGGGTGGCTCGGCCTTCGCCAGCGAAGAAATTCGCCTCGCCTTACTCGAAGCCAGAAAAAAGAAGCTGCCAATTGTCGTTTCGATGGGCGATGTCGCGGCCAGCGGCGGCTATTGGGTCGCGACTGCGGGCGACCATATCTTCGCCGAGCCCGATACGATCACCGGATCGATCGGGGTGTTCGCGGTTCTGCCGAGCTTTGAAAAAGCATTGGCCAAATGGGGGGTCACTACCGACGGCGTTCAGACCACCCCGCTATCCGGCGAGCCCAATTTCGTCGGCGGTTTCAGCGAAGATCTAAATGACATTTTGCAGGCTGGGGTCGAAGACAGCTATGGCGACTTCGTCAAGCTGGTAGCGGCAGCCCGCGGCAAGACGCCGGCACAGGTCGATACTATTGGACAGGGCCGCGTCTGGGACGGCGGCACCGCGCGGCAACTGGGTCTGATCGACGGCTTCGGCGGCATGACAGACGCGCTCGCCGAGGCCGCCAAACGCGCGGGTCTGGCAGAAGGCGATTACCACCCGCAATATCTCGATCCTGAAGCCAGGCTTTCGTGGCTTCCGTTCGGTGGCATTCCCTTTGTCCGTCAGGAAATCGCGCCGGTTACCGGTGTAATCGGCTGGACCGCACAACGTCAAAAGGCGAGTTTCGGTCAAGCTCTGGTAACCGCTCAGGGCCTGTTGGCGCGCGAAGATGTGCAGGCATTGTGCCTCGAATGCGGGGTCAAGGTGCACCGGAATAGAAACGCTTCAGCCGGCTGGATCGAGCAACTGCTGGGTTATTCCTTCTCTGCTGTCCCGCGATAGGCGGGGAGCGACAGGCCCTTGACGATGGCCAGAGCACGCAGGGAAAATCCGGCGACAAAGGCGATCAGCGCAGCGATGAAGCCCGGCATCCCGGTTTGCGCCAGCAGTACGAAGACGAAAGCCGCAAGGGCGCCTGCGGTCACGTAAAGTTCCGGACGCACGATGATCGAGGGTTCTCCCGAAATCAGATCGCGGATCACCCCGCCAACGCTGGCGGTGATAATACCCATGATCGCAGCCGGCACCGGGTCGATACCGAGTTGCAGCGCCTTGGCCGCCCCGAAAACCGAATAGGCCGCCAGGCCAATGGCGTCGAACCAGTCGACCGCCGCCGGTCGCCAGAATTTGACCGGAATGATCCATACCAGCAAGGCTATCGTCAGACATAGGATCGGCACCCAGGCGTCCTGTACCCAGAAAACCGGCGCGCCGATCAACAGATCGCGGACCGTGCCGCCACCCACACCGGCGACCAGTGCGAAAAAGGCAAAGGTCACCAGCGTTTGCCGATTGCGCGCCGCGACCAGTGCCCCTGACACGGCAAATACCGCGATCCCGAATAGGTCGAGCCAGCCAAGTGCGCTATATAATAAGGCAGAATTCATGAAGGCTTACGCCGCTTGCGCCGACGCCTTGTGAACAGCATGGCAAAGCCGAGAATCGAACCCAGCAGAGCAATTGCTGCCGAGCCGATCAGGATCGGGTGACTGGTATCCTCGCGCGTCTGCAGGTCCATGATATGCAGGCCCCACATGAAATCAAAGGCCCGCCAGAATTTGGTCCGCACCGCAATCAACTCGCCGCTGTCCGCATCAATATAGAAGCGCGCATCATCGTCGAAAACGACCTGCCACGATGGCCGTCCATTGCGCTGTTCCATCGGCGCACTGTCCGCAGTAAATAGCGTAACCGACTGGATCGCCGATGCGTTGGATCGGGCAGCGCTCGCCAGTAAATTGGCCTCAGCACCTGAAACCGGCGGCAACAACGCGCCGGTCATGGCATCCGCACGCCGCTTGCCGCCATCGGCATAGCCAATCACCCAATAAGGGCCGCTGCTGTTCTGTTGCAAGGTCAGGCTCTTCGCCTGCCGTCCTTCGAGCAAGGGTGCCACGGGCTTGATCACATCCAGCGCCGGTATCTCGCTGCGCAAATGATTACCGCGCACAGTTTCGATCGGCTGGACCACCATCAGCAATCCACTCGCCGTCCAGATTATGATTGGCACCCCGATCAACCAGCCCAGCCAGACATGCCAGCGCATGAGTTTATGATGTTTCATAACGTGTGCTCCTGCGCAGGCAGGAGCCCATCTCCTGAATGCTCGTTTGGGATACTCTGGTTGTTTATAGACGCAAGGCTCCGCAAGCAATTTTCATGGTGCTTTTTGCACAGATCATGAGATCGACTCCCGCCTGCGCGGGAGAAAACATCACACTACATATGGATCGGTTTGCCCTGCACCGCCATCGCCGCTTCCTTGATCGCTTCGCTATGTGTCGGATGGGCGTGGCAAGTATAGGCAATATCTTCCGAGGTCGCGCCAAATTCCATCGCCTGGGTGATCTGCGCGATCAAAGTGCCGGCGAGCGACGAGATGATATGAGCACCGAGCACGCGGTCGGTTTTTGCATCGGCGATGATCTTCACATAGCCCTCGGTGTCGCGATTGGTCTTGGCGCGGCTGTTGGCCGCGAACAAGAACTTGCCGACCTTATATTCGACGCCGCTGTCCTTCACCTCTTCCTCGGTCTTGCCGATGCTGGCAATTTCCGGATAGGTATAGACGACGCCCGGGATCAGGTCATGGTTCACGATACCCTGTTGCCCGGCGATAAATTCCGCCGCGGCAATGCCTTCATCCTCGGCCTTGTGCGCCAACATTGGCCCAGGCGTCACATCACCAATCGCATAGATGCCGGCAACCGCAGTCTGGAAGTCATGGCCGACCTCGATCTGACCGCGCGCATTGGTTTCCACACCCGATTTGTCGAGCGCCAGACCGTCAATATTGGGCCTCCGACCAATTGCCACCAGCACGACATCGGCTTCCAGCGTTTCGCTGTCCCCGCCCTTGGCCGGTTCCATGGTCAGGGTCGCTTTCTTGCCTTTGACCGCGCAGCCGGTGACCTTGGTACCGGTTTTAATATCAAAACCCTGTTTCTTGAACATGCGATTTGAATCCTTGCGGATATCGCCGTCCATGCCGGGCAATATCTGGTCGAGATATTCGACCACGGTCACTTTCGCGCCGAGTCGCAGCCACACCGATCCCAGTTCCAGCCCGATCACGCCGCCACCGATCACCACCATATGGCCGGGTACTTTCGGCAGTTCGAGCGCGCCGGTTGAATCGACCACAATATATTTGTCATTGTCGACCTCGACGCCGGGCAGCGGCGTCACCGAAGAGCCGGTGGCGATCAGGATATTTTTCGCGCGATAGCTTTTGTCGCCGACCTTGACGGTGTTGGCGCTTTCAAACGCGCCGCGCCCCTTGATCCAGTCGACCTTATTCTTCTTGAACAGAAATGCGATACCACCGGTAAGCTCCTCGACCGCCTTCATTTTTTCCGCCAGCATCTGCTTCAGGTCGAGCTTGGTGCCGGTCAGTTTGACGCCGAATTTCTCGAGCGCACCGCTATGGGCTTCATGATATAATTCCGACGCGTGCAGCATCGCCTTGGACGGGATGCAGCCAACATTGAGACAGGTGCCGCCGAGCGTCTCGCTGCTTTCCACACAGGCCGTTTTCAGACCCAATTGCGCCGCCCGGATTGCAGCCACATAGCCGCCGGGGCCGGAACCGATTATCAGAAGATCATAGTCAAATTTGTCGGTCATATTCTATCTCTCACCTCGTCATCCTGAACCTGTTTCAGCATCACGAGCATTGGGTTCTCTGTTTACAAATCAATCAAAAGCCGCGCCGGGTCCTCGATCGCTTCCTTCATCCGCACGAGGAAGGTCACTGCTTCCCGTCCGTCGATCAGGCGGTGGTCATAGCTGAGCGCCAGATACATCATCGGACGGACAACAATCTCGCCATCTACTACCACGGCACGATCCTCAATCCGGTGTAGCCCGAGTACCGCCGATTGCGGCGGGTTGATGATCGGCGTCGACATCAGCGATCCAAACACACCGCCGTTGGAGATGGTGAACGTGCCGCCCTTCATGTCTGCCATGGTCAACGTACCATCCTTGGCGCGCTTGCCGAAATCGCCGATACTATTCTCGACATCAGCAAAGCTCATCGACTCGGCGTTGCGGATGACGGGCACGACCAGACCATTGGGCGCGCTGACCGCGACCGAAATATCGGCATAATCATGATAGACGATTTCCTCGCCATCGATCTGCGCATTGACCGAGGGCACGTCTTTCAGCGCCATGCAGGCAGCCTTGACGAAAAAGCCCATGAAACCAAGCTTCACGCCATGTTTCTTGGCGAACAGATCCTTATATTTGCTGCGCGTCTCGATCACCGCACTCATGTCGACATCGTTGAACGTGGTCAGCAAAGCTGCCGTGTCCTGCGCCTCTTTCAGCCGGCGCGCGACGGTCTGGCGCAAGCGGGTCATGCGGACGCGTTCTTCGTTTCGATTGCCAGATGGTGATGGCGCAGACGGTGCCTGCGCGCCGCTTGCCGAGCCTTTTTCGGCCAGCGGCTGCTGCTGCGCTCCGGATTTCACATATTGCTCGACATCCGCTTTGGTAAGCCGGCCATCCTTTCCGGTGCCGCTGATCTTGCTCGGGTCGACCCCATGTTCCAGCACCAGCCGGCGCACCGACGGCGACAGGGTGATCGAGGCATCGGGTTCTTCCGCCTTGCTTTCGACCCTGGTTTCAGCCTTGGCCGGAGCCGCAACCGATTTGGGGGCAGACTTGGCAACAGCCGTTGCACCGCTGCCGGCTTCGATCGTCGCGATGACCGCGCCGACCTCGACCGTGTCACCGACCGCGACCTGATGCGCACCCATCACGCCGGCCTGCGGCGCCGGCACTTCCAGCGCCACCTTGTCGGTTTCCAGACTGGCAATCGGTTCATCGGCGGCGACCGAATCGCCGGGCTGCTTAAGCCATTCGCCCAGGGTCGCTTCGGTGATCGATTCGCCCAATGCCGGGACTGTTACTTCTATTGCCATAATTTCAACTCTGCTTTCATCATGTTCCTGCGAAGCCAGGAACCCATCTCCTGTCATCGCCCAGTCTAACCACCGGGAATGCCACCCGCCTACACGGGGCGGAACAGGTCCCTTACTTCACTGCATGCCCCAATGCCTCAGCGATCAGCTGCGCCTGCTGCTGTTTGTGTCGCGAAGCCAGACCCGTTGCCGGCGAAGCCGAAGCGGCGCGTCCAGCATAGTCCGGCTCGACTGGACCAACGCCGGCCTGCGCCAGACATTCTTCCAGATAGGAGCGGACAAAATACCAGCTGCCGTTATTCTTCGGCTCTTCCTGCGCCCAGACCAGAGTCTCGAGATTCTTCATCCGTTTCAGGCGGACCACCAAAGGCTCGCTAGGGAACGGATAAAGCTGTTCTATCCGGATGATCGCGGTATTCTTGTCGCCCGCTTCGTCCCGCGCCTCGATCAGATCATAAGCGACCTTGCCCGAGCAGAGCACGACACGTTGCACATCCTTGTCGGCCGGCGGATTGGTGTCTGACAAGATCCGCATGAAATGCTGGTCGCCTTGGAAATCCTCCGCTTTCGACACCGCCAACTTGTGCCGCAGCAGCGACTTCGGCGTCATAATGATCAGCGGCTTGCGGAACGAGCGCAGCATCTGGCGGCGCAAGATGTGGAAATAATTGGCCGGGGTGGTGATATTGGCGACCTGAATATTATCCTGCGCGCAGAGTTGCAGAAACCGCTCCAGCCGCGCCGAACTATGTTCCGGGCCCTGACCTTCATAGCCATGGGGCAGCAGCAGCACCAGCCCGTTGGCGCGCAGCCATTTGGCTT
>JABMNS010000326.1 GCA_013204445.1 Sphingomonadales bacterium | reverse complement strand
TGCCTGCCGGTGGCCAAGCGGGAACTGCACCGGCTGGCGCTCCGCAAGGCGGCGACGTCTGGCTCACCCAAATATTTTCTCGGCACTGACAGCGCGCCACACGAAATTCACGCCAAGGAATCGGCCTGCGGCTGTGCCGGAATTTTTAACGCGCCCTATGCGCTGGAAAGCTATGCAGCGGTGTTTGAGAAAGAGGGCGCACTCGACCGCCTTGAGGGTTTTGCATCCATATATGGCGCCAATTTTTATGGCTTGCCGCTGAATGAAGGCATGATCAGCCTGGAACGGAGCGATATTCAGGTGCCGGACGATATTGAGTCTGCCGGCTCCACACTGGTCCCATTTCATGCTGGATCGGAATTGAATTGGCGGATGATCCCGTCCTGATCCACTAGCGAGCTCAGGCGGGTTGCGGTTTCTGCGCCGCTTTGCTGGCCAGATAGGAATCGGTCGAATAGAGCGCGAGACTGATCCAGATAAACCCGAAGCAAATGATGTGGGATGGCGACAGCGGCTCCTTGTAGACGAATATGCCGACCAGAAACTGAATGGTCGGTGCCAGATAGTTCAGCAGACCGATGGCGCCGAGGGTCATTTTCTTGACCGCCGCCGCGAATAGCAGGAGGGGAATGGCGGTGACGAAGGAGCCACCAATCAGCAACAGGGTAATCGTACGATCATCACCGAGATGCTGGCTCGAGGGAGAAGCAGGCATCACGAACGTCAGCCAGACCAGAAGCAAAATGAAGGGCAGGAATAATATGCCGGTTTCTGCCGTCAGGCCTACCATCGGTCCTATATCTGCAATTTTGCGGACCAGCGCATAGCTGCTCCAGGACGTTGCCAGAGCGAGGCTGATCCAGAGCGTGTCCAGAGCTTGCACGGCCAGCACCGAAACCCCAGTTGCCGCTATTGCCATGGCAAGCCACTTTTTGCGGGAGAGCGGCTCACCCAAAAAAATCCTGCCCATGAGGACAGTGAGCAGCGGGCTTATAAAATAGCCAAGACTGGCGGCCAGAATATGATTTTCGTTCACGGCCCAGACATAGATCAGCCAGTTGGTGGCGATCAGGCAGGAACTGGCCAGCATCGTCCAGCGCATTTTGCGATCCATCAGCGCGGATCCCAGACTGGGGAGGCTCTTCCGGAAATAGAGGATGATGAGGAGCAGCGGCACGGACCAGATGATGCGATGGGCGACAATTTCCAGCGCGTCGACGCTTTGCAGCAGCTTGAAATAGACCGGCAGCAAGCCCCAGCAGACGCAAGCAGTCAGCGCCTGAATCAGGCCTATTCGGCTGGTGGATAGCGGACTGAACATTTTGCAGCGCTTAAGCTTAGCGCTGCCGCTGGGCAATCAAGAAATCCGATTGTCCGGAAAAACCGGCAACAGGGTCAGATGATGCCGCCGCCAATCCAGAGCCGAAAGGCGCAAAGACCGATGACAATCATGCAGAAATACATACCGCTGGTGCGCGAGGAGATCAGGCCGAACAGGGCGCCAATGCCGGCAATCGGCAGGATCAGCCAGTTGGTCCAGCCCAGCAGCGGCACCAGGCCGATAAAGGACAGGATGAGGGCAATGATGCCGATGAAGATTGAGATCAGATTAAACATAACTGTATTATAGGCATAGTGCACCTTCATTTCAAGCATTTGCAAATCAATATGGTTTTAGTAGGCTTGCGTGCTGGGGGAGGAATGCCATGGCTATCGACGATATCAGAATTGAAACGGAGCGGTTGATCCTGCGCCCGCCCAATGCCGACGATTTTGAAGGCTGGGCCGCATTTCAGTCGGATGCAGCCACAATGACCTATATTGGCGGGGTCAAAAGCCGCGCAGAATCTGGGCGCGCTCTCTGCGCCATGGTGGGTGCCTGGCATGTGCGCGGCTATGCGATGTTCTCGCTCATTCTTAAGGACAGCGGGCGATGGATCGGCCGGATCGGACCCTGGTATCCCGATGGCTGGCCCGGCACCGAAGTGGGTTGGGCATTGGCACCGGAATTTGGCGGCAAAGGCTATGCACTGGAAGCAGCGGTAGCCAGCATGAACTATGCGGCCGATACGCTTGGCTGGAGCGATATCTGTCATACGATCGATCCGGACAATCTTGCGTCGATCAGATTGGCGGAGCGTCTTGGTTCGACCAATCGCGGCCCAACAAAATTGCCAGACCCTTTTCAGGATGCGCGGGTTGACGATTGGGGGCAATCGCGCGACCAATGGTTACAGAATAGAAAGCAGTTTCAATAGGAGAGCCGCCATGGCCGAAGACCGGTATCTTGATCCCACACGTGAGAGTTTCGACGCATTCAAGGCGCTGCCGCGCGATGTGCCGATCAATATGCTCAATCTGCTCCGCTTTCATGGGGCGGCGCAATATCCTGAGGATCATCCCAAGGCCGACAAGGGATGGAGTGGCGTGCGCGCTTACGAAGAATATGGCAAGACCAGCGGACCGATTTTCGAGCGGGTTGGCGGCACGATCCTCTGGCGGGGGCAGATGGAATGTATGGTGATCGGGCCCGATGACAAGCAGTGGGATTCCTCCTTCATCGCCCGCTATCCGAATAGCAGCGCATTCATGGAAATGGTCACCGACCCGGCATATCAAAAAGCCGTGGTCAATCGTCAGGCCGCCGTTTTAACCTCCCGCTTGATCCGATTCGGTGAAATGGATGGGCCGGACACCTTCGGCTAAAATCCGGAAATGAGACAAAAGGTTAACAAACAGTCACTAGATTAACCAGTTTCCATAACGAGATATTAACGCTTTTTGGGACATTTGTTCCTTTAAATTCAGGATCCAATCGTATGGCTAGCCTCGCCCGTTCCCTTTTGCTGTCTGCTGCGGCATTTGCGCTGCCTCTGACGCTCGCCGCCTGTGGCAGCAAATGAAGCCAGCGACGAAGAGCTGGCAAAGATGGATGACAATCTGACTTCTGACCCGGCGATGAATGATGCGCTGGAAGATGCGATCCTCGTTGACCCCGATCTCACCGACCAGGCGAACCGCAATGCCATTCGCGGTGCCAATGGTGCGGTGGATGGATCGGTGCCACCTGGCACCGGCGAAGATGGAAGAGTCGCGGCAAAGGCTGTGCTTGGCGGGAAAATGCTAAGTGCGCCAAAGCCCCAGCAGATGACATCGGGCGATGAAGGCATTACGCTGGGGGATAAAGCCGAGCTGGAATCGGCCCGCCGCAACAAGCCCGCTTGCGATGAAAAGCTGAGCTACGACATGGGCTGGGCCAACCGGATGCCAAAGGAATTTTCGGTCTATCCAAAAGCGAATGTGCAGGAAGCGGCTGGCCAATGCGACTTTCACGTGGTCAGTTTCACTACTGCGACGCCGATCAAGAGCATTGTTGATTTCTATTATACCCAGGCAAAACGCAATGGATATGACGCTGAATATCTATTGCGGGGCAGTGAGCATGTTCTGGGAGGCACCCGGGAAAGTGATGATGGGGCGTAGGTGATTACCCTGAACAAGCGTTCGGGTGGCGGGACGGTTGTGGATATCCTCGCCAGCAACGGGGGCTAGTTTAGAAGAAACATCGCCGTATATCGCATTTCAACTTGACCGGCCGTTAAAGATGGCCCGCTCCGACCACTTTTTTTGTCCCTTTTATTCCCGGTAACTGCCACCGCCGTCGACGGTGAGGTCATTGGCAGTGGTGAAGCTGCTCAGGTCGCTGGCCAGCCATAGCATCGCATTGGCGACTTCTACCGCCTGACCAACCCGGTTGATCGGATGGTTGCGGTTGAACAGCTCCACGGCCTCTTCATGCGGGCCGGGATAGGCAGCGAGATAGCGCTGGTACATTGGCGTGTCGATCGCGCCCGGATGCACGGTGTTTACCCGCACCGGATATTTTTCTGCGGCGCAGTGGAGAGCGAGTGATTTGCTGAGCGCTGTCACTGCCGCCTTGCTGGCGCAATAAGCAGCAAATTGCGCACCGGGACGCATCGCCAGCATCGAACCGATATTGACAATAGCCCCATCCTCGCCACTTTCGATGATCGCTGGGAGTCCGACGCGGCAGCCATAAAAAGTGCCCTGGAGATTGATATCAATCGTCCGGTTCCAGCTTTCCAGATCGACCTCGTCGACCGATCCCGGTTCAGAAATGCCGGCGACATTGAAAAGTGTCGTCATCTTGCCAAAGCGCTTCTTGGTGGCATCGACCGCGGCTTGCCACTGATCGAGATTGCGCACATCCAACTCAACCGCTTCAGCGCGTTCGCCTAGCGATGCCGCATGCTCGCGCGCCTTGTCGATCTGAATATCGGCCAGCATTACCGAGCCGCCTTCTTCGACGACACGCCGTCCGGCGGTTCCGCCAATGCCTTCTGCGCCGCCCGAAATCAGCGCGACTTTTCCGTCCATCATGCCCATCATATGTTCCTGTTTTCTGGTCTATTTCTTGTCGAACAGGATCGGCAGATTGGCCAGCCCCCGCAACATCATGTTGGGCGGATAGTTTAGTTTCGCACCTTCCTGGATCCGGATATTGTCCAAGCGTTTGGCGAATTGCTGGAATGATACTGTCATTTCCTTGCGCGACAGCATATTGCCGACGCACATGTGAATGCCCTTGCCGAACGCCAGGTGGGTGCGCGCATTTTTGCGGTCGACCTGAAATTCATTGGGGTTTTCAAACTGCTTGGGATCTCGGTTGGCAGCGTGATAGCGCATCATTACCATCGCCCCCTTGGGCAGCATCACACCGCCCAGTTCGGCATCACGGTGCATCACCCGCCAGATGCCGGAGGAGCCGCTTGACATACGCAGCACTTCTTCGACCGCATTGGGGATCAGCGAAGGATCATCCTGAATCTTCTTATACTGATCCGGATTGGTGGCGAAAAGCCGCATGCCCTCGGCCAGCGCCGCCGTGGTGGTTTCATTGCCGGCGACCATTAGCTGCTGCACGATAGACAGAGATTCTGCATCATCAAGCGGCCGCTCGCCATCAACCTGGGCGTTAACTAGATCGGACAGGATATCGTCTTTCGCTTCCTTGCGGCGCTCGTCCATATTGGCTTTGAGCGCGTGCTGATATTCCACCACTTCGCGCTCGGTTTCCAATTGCCGTTCGCGGGTCATCATGCCGGACAAGCGGTCGACAAAGGCATTGGTCCAGCGCTTGATCGTGCTGGCGTCGGCGACATCGAGGCCCAGTTGCACGGCAATGGTCCGGACCGGCATCGGGATCGCATATTCACTGACAAATTCGCATTCGCCCTTGCCGATAAAATTGTCGATCAGCTCGTTCGACATCTCCCGCATGCTGTCTTCCAGCTTGTTAACTTTGGGCATGGAGAAAGCGAGATTGACCAATTTGCGGAATCGCGTGTGCACCGGTTGGTCGGCGGTCAGCAAAGTGTTGACCTGCGGGAAGCCCTTGGCCTGAATAGCCTGCACTTCCGTATCATTTGCAAGCTCTTCGTCAGATTTCCCGCCGGAAAGCAAAGCATTGAAATTATTAGAAAAATCATCCAATCGACCAACGGCTTCCGAGATCAGGTCATAATCCAGAACGACATACGTGCCGCTGGCTTCATCAAAAAAGATCGGGCTCTCGGCGCGTTTCTCTTCATAGAAATCAAACGGATCGGCCAAGATGTCCGGTTGAAAAAGAGATTTGGATACTGCTTCGTTCATGGCAAGTTCCTGTTCAAATTAGTCAAACGACGGCGTGGGTTTGCCTTCTGCATTATAAACCGGCCCTTCGGCATCCACTCGATATTTGGCGCTGACGGCATTGATCAGGCCAAAGCTGCCGATATGGGCGAGCATGCTGGAATAATGGACATCCTTGAAATGCTGGGCGAGTGCTTCTTCATCGGTCCATTCTTCAAAGACTTCGATGCGGGACGGATTATGCATATCAGCGGCCCAACTATAGCACAGGCAGCCTTCCTGTGACAGCGCACCATCGATATAGGGCTGCGCTTTTTTCAAACATTCTTCGCGTGTCGCTGGATCCACATCAATATGGGCCGCGATCAATATTTTTGCCATTTTCCTAATTCTCCTAAAGCTTGTTTCCGCCGAGCTGCGCGACGACGTTGAATATGCGTTTGCTGTAAAGCCATTGACCATCAATTTTGACAAATTCATCGTCATAGCGCCCGCCGGCAATTCGCGGCTCGCCTTTTTCGACCAATATTTCATGGGTTTGATAGCGACCCGAGGCGGTGTCGCCAGTGACGGCAAGGCTTCCCGGTATGCCGAGGAAGCTGACCGCATCAAATTGGCTCATGGCACCGTTCCAGAGATTGACGATATTGGTCCGGCCAACCACTTCGGTACCCATCAGCGACCAAATAGCGTCTTCCGTCCACAGCGCACCCCAATCTTCGGGATCCTTGCGCAGCACGGCTTCGCAATAGGCATCGTGCAATTCCCGAATCGCTAGCCGGTCTTCTATTGGTCCTGAAAACATGGACTCATCCTCTCCTTATTATGGGAGAGACTACACGGCAAAACCGCCGCAATGACAAGCTGCCATAAGTGCTAGCGGGGGTTGATCAATCGCCGCTGATCCGCTCGATATCGGCGCCTACGGCCGCCAATTTCTCTTCCAGCCGCTCATAGCCGCGGTCGAGGTGATAGATGCGTTGCAGCCGGGTTTCTCCTTCCGCTGCCAGTCCGGCAATCGCTAGACTCATCGAGGCGCGCAGATCGGTCGCCATCACCGGCGCGCCGGTCAGTTTCTTGACACCCCGGACCACGGCGGTGCGACCCTTGGTTTCTATATCCGCGCCCATCCGGTTGAGTTCGGGCACATGCATATAGCGGTTCTCAAAAATGGTTTCGGTCAGCACGCTGGCGCCGTCGGCGAGACACAGCATCGCCATCAGCTGCGCCTGCATATCGGTGGCCAGGCCAGGATAGGGGGCAGTCGACAGGGTGAGTGGTTTGAGCTTGCCATCGGAAGCCACCCTGATGCCCTTGGCATGGATATCGATATCTAGGCCAGCCAGCCGCAGCGCATCCAGCGTCGCCTCCATTTCATCGGCCTTGGCGGCCAGCAGGTCGACTTCGCCGCCGGCAATGCCCACTGCGCAAGCATAGCTGCCCGCTTCGATCCGATCCGACATCACGCGATAGGTGCACCCGTGCAGGCGATCAACGCCATGGATGGTCAATGTCGAAGACCCAATGCCTTCAATTTCCGCACCCATGGCAACCAACATGTTGCACAGATCGACAATTTCCGGTTCCCGGGCAGCATTTTTGAGAATGCTTGTGCCGTTTGCTAGCACTGCCGCCATCAATGCATTTTCTGTTGCTCCGACCGAAACGACCGGAAAGGCAAATACACCGCCGGGCAATCCGCCATCGGGCGCGCGTGCGATCACATATCCACTGGTTGTTTCAATGCTTGCGCCGAGCGCTTCGATCGCTTTCAGATGCAGGTCGATTGGTCGGTTGCCGATCGCGCAGCCACCGGGCAGCGATACCCGGCATTCGCCAGCGCGCGCCAACAGCGGACCCAAAACCAAAATCGAGGCACGCATCTTGCGAACAATATCATATGGCGCCTCGGTCGAGGTGATCCGGCCGGCCTTGAGCGTCATGACCCGGCCGAAATCTTCCGGTCTTGCCCCTTCGATGGTGGTGGAAACACCCAGCTGGTTGAGCAGATGGCCGAAACTGTCGACATCGGCGAGCCGAGGGAGGTTGCGCAAGGTGACCGGTTCATCGGTCAGCAGCGCGCATGGCAGCAAGGTCAGAGCGCTATTCTTGGCTCCCGAAATGGGAATCGTGCCAGACAGGCGATTGCCGCCGCGTATTGAGATAATATCCATGGACTAGCATTTACCGAAAATGGCGATGCAGGCAAGTCTATTGCGCCAGTGACAACCGGGCTCTTTGGCAGGGGAGGCTAGTTTCGTAGCAGCCCAAGCGCGGCATAGGCAGCTTCCACTGTTGGGCGCGCCATCGCCGAGGCTTTTTCCGAACCGCTGCGCAAAATAGCATCAATCGCTGTCTGGTGCTTGCGCAGCTCCTCGAAACGCTTGCGAATTGGCGACAGTTTGCTGACCGCCAGATCGGCGAGTGCCGGTTTGAAGTCGCCAAATCCCTTTCCCGCATATTCGGCGAGCACGGCGTCTTGCGATTGATCGGCGAGCGCCGCGTAGATGCCGATGAGATTTTTCGCTTCCGGGCGATCATCTAGATCAGCCATATTGTCGGGCAGCGGTTCGGGATCGGTCTTTGCCTTCTTCAATTTCCGCGCGATCGTCTCGTCATCATCGCTCATGTTGATCCGGCTGAGGTCGGACGGATCGGACTTGCTCATTTTTGCATTGCCGTCGCGCAAGCTCATGATCCGTGCAGCGGTTTTGCCAATAAAGGGCTCGGGCAGGACGAAGGTTTCGGTGCCGGTATCGCTGTTGAACTTTGCCGCAATGTCGCGGGCCAGTTCCAGATGCTGTTTCTGGTCTTCGCCGACCGGCACATGGG
>JABMNS010000325.1 GCA_013204445.1 Sphingomonadales bacterium | reverse complement strand
CGAACGGGCCCATATCTTGCTCGGCCTAGTGGTTGCGGTCACCAATATGGACGAGGTCGTCCGGATCATTCGTGGATCCTCAACCCCGGCAGAAGCCCGTGAATCGCTGCTGCATCGCGAGTGGCCGATTGCCGAGATCGCATCCTATATCCGTCTAGTCGAGGCGATTGAAACCGAGATTGAGGGCGATAGCTACAAATTGTCCCAGGTTCAGGTGAAGGCGATTCTGGATCTGCGCCTGCAAAAGCTGACCGCGCTCGGCCGCGAAGAAATTGGCGATGAACTGAAGCAACTAGCTGCTGCGATTGAGGAATATCTGGCAATATTGGCCGACCGCGAAAAACTTTATACCGTGATGCGCGAAGAGCTTGAAGAAGTGCGCGACGAATTTGCAACGCCGCGCCTGTCGGAAATCACCGCCGCCTGGGATGGTCTGGAAGATGAAGATCTGATGGAACGCTCGGAAATGGTCGTGACCGTTACCCATGGCGGCTATATCAAGCGGACGCCGCTTGACACATTCCGGGCCCAGCGCCGCGGTGGCAAAGGCCGCGCCGGCATGGCGACCAAGGATGAAGATGCGATCACCGAGCTGTTCGTGACGTCAACACATACACCAGTCTTGTTCTTCTCGACCCATGGCAAAGTCTATCGACTCAAAGTCTGGAAACTCCCCGAAGGCGGACCACAAACCAAAGGCCGGCCTATGGTCAACCTGCTGCCACTGGCGGACGGGGAAGTAATTTCCACTGTCTTGCCATTGCCCGAAGACGAAGCGGAATGGGCCGCGCTGCATGTCATGTTTGCTACTGCCAAAGGCGGCGTCCGACGCAACAGCATGGACAGCTTCACCAATGTGCCGTCCAATGGCAAGTTTGCAATGAAATTTGACGAGGAAAGCGAGGATCGTCTGATCGGCGTGGAATTGCTGACCGACAATGATGATGTCTTGCTGGCGACCAGAAACGGCAAAGCCATTCGCTTCGCTGGAGACGCCGTCCGCTCCTTCCAGAGCCGCACATCCACCGGTGTCCGCGGCATTGCCTTGAAGGGCGATGACGAGGTTATTTCGTTGTCGGTCTTGCGCGGTTTTGAAGCGTCGACCGAGGAACGCGACCAATATCTCAAGGCTGCACCCTGGAAAGACAATGAGAACGCACCGGAACTGTCCGCCGAGCGCATGACTGAATTTAGTGAAACCGAAGACTTCATCCTGACCGTCTGTGCCAATGGCTATGGCAAGCGCTCAAGCGCCTACGAATATCGCCAGTCCGGGCGCGGCGGTCAGGGTATATTGAATATCGACAATATCAAGCGCAATGGCACGGTTGTCGCCAGTTTCCGCGCAAGCAACGACGAGCAGGTCATGCTGGTCACCGACCAGGCCAAGCTCATTCGCATGAAGGTCGCGGATATGCGGGTGATTGGACGGAATAGCTCGGGCGTCAAATTGTTCGATGTCGCCAAAGGCGAACATGTCGTGGGCGCTGCCAAGATCGACGAAGAAGAAGAGCCAGAAAACGAAGCAGAAGATGCAGTGGTCGACGAAATGGTTGATCAGGGCATTTCTGATGGCGAAACGGCGACACCTGATGAGCCTGAAGATACAGCTGAATAATCTGTTTCCATTGGTCCGGAGCTTGTAGAACGACATGTTGGAAAAAGATGCTGCGGTTCGGGTAAAGGTGCTTCGGCGGGCTCAACACAAACGGAATTGAATCGAATGGGAAGCCAATGAAAATCAATCCATCCCCCCAAGCTTGCGGAGCAGAGGTGACGGGCGTTGACCTGACAAAGCCGCTTGCCGATGAGACCGTTGCTGCCATTCGATCCACATGGCTGGAACATCATGTTCTGTCCTTTCCGAACCAGGCGATGACCGATGATGATCTCGAGCGGTTTACCCAATATTTTGGTGACTTCGGCCATGATCCGTTTTTTGATCCGATCGAAGGACGCAAACATATTGCCGCCATCCGGCGCGATTCTGATGAGAAAAGCCCTCTCTTTGCGGAAAACTGGCACAGCGACTGGAGCTTTCAGGCGCAGCCACCTTCCGGAACCTGCTTGTTGGGGATCACCATCCCGCCGGTTGGCGGCAACACTTTATTCGCCAATCAACATGCTGCCCTCGTTGCGATGCCGTCCGAGATGCGTGCAAAATATGAAGGCTTGATCGCGATCCATAGCGCACAAATGGCTTATGCCCCCGATGGCGCTTATGGCGAAAGAGACGAGGGCCGCAGCATGGCGATCCGTCCCGATGAATCGGCCCGCGAGACCCAGACCCATCTCTTGATCCGCGAGCATCCGGAAACCGGTCGTCCCGGACTGTTCAGCTGCATGGGTTATATTATCGGCTTTGAAGGCATGGAACAGCAGGACGCCCTGCCCCTGCTCCAGCAACTATACGCCTGGCAAAGCCGCGATGAATTTGTCTATCGCCACCAGTGGCAGCCCGACATGCTGGTCATGTGGGACAATCGCTCGGTGTTGCACTGCGCGACCGGTGGCTATGACGGCCATGACCGATTATTGCACCGAACAACGATCGCCGCTTATCAGGCGTGAACCGGATCGGCGCTATCCGCCGCCATTTCGTGACGCAATGTCGCCACGATGCCGGTCGCGATCATGAACTGACCGAAATAATATAAGGGCCAGATCAGCATCTCCGGAATGTTGCCGGTGTCCAGCGGGCCCATTCGCGCAAATATCAGCAAGTCGGAGATCAGGAACATAATCGCACCAGCGCCAACCTGAAAACGCGAAAAGCGGCTCGTCCACGCCATCGCCGCCATCGCCGCAACCGACAGGCAATAGACTGCCACCACGACAGCGTCTGCCCGGTTAGAGGGCAAAGCCCAGGCGATCAGCACCGACAGAGGCACGAGAATGATGGCAAAGGCCTTTTGACTGAACGCCAGTTTATGGCGGCGGAAGCGGGAATAAAACAGAATTGCGAGCAGATGCCCTGCCATAAACGCGCCAGCGCCCAAGATAAGGTCATATTCTAGGGCCATGTCACCGATCGCACCAACCGCCATGATCGCGCCAACAATCTTGCCGTCAAGACGGTGCAGGCGAATCAGCGCATAAATCGCAAGGAATCCGACACCAGCCCCTTTCCAGGTCATCAGATACACACCGGGGATATTGTTATCCTTGACGAAGAAATAGCTGATCCCGAACAGCAGGCTGAGCAGCAGAAATGGTCTGGATTCGGCAAATGCGCTTTTCATAGGAATAGATCGTCCCCTCTTCAACATCGCCTCTATCACGCAACAGGCACGACTGCCAGATTGACATTATAGCCTTACCACAACACTAAGGCGCGCATGACAGATATACATATTATCGGCGGCGGGCTCGCCGGATCAGAAGCAGCATGGCAATTGGCGGAACAGGGCGTGAAAGTCCGCCTTTCCGAGATGCGGGGGAGCGGAGAGATGACCCCTGCCCATCAAACCGATGGTCTGGCCGAGCTCGTTTGCTCGAACAGCTTCCGGTCTGATGATGCGGAGAAAAATGCCGTCGGACTTTTGCATCAGGAAATGCGCGACCTCAACTCGATCATCATCGGTGAAGGTGACGTACATCGCCTGCCCGCTGGATCAGCTCTTGCCGTCGACCGCGATCATTTCTCCGATGGAGTCACCAAGCGGCTGAGCGAACATCCCAATATTGAAATTGTGCGCGAACGTATCGATCAACTGCCAGACAGCGGATTGACCATCGTCGCCACCGGTCCGCTCACCGCGATGACTTTAGCAGAAAGTATTGGCGCCGCGACCGGCGAGGACTCCCTCGCCTTTTTCGACGCCATCGCGCCGATTGTCTATAAAGAGAGCATCGATATGGACATCGCCTGGATG
>JABMNS010000324.1 GCA_013204445.1 Sphingomonadales bacterium | reverse complement strand
CGCCAGTCATGACGACAGGACGTTTTCAAAAAATGCATGGATTGGGCAATGATTTTGTCATTATTGATGCGCGCGAAGAAGAAATGGAAATGTCTGGCGCTCAGGCCGCAGCCATCGCAGACCGGCACAGCGGGATCGGTTGTGATCAGCTGATCATCTTGCGCCCGTCCAGCAAAGCCGATGTCAGAATGCAGATTTTTAACGCCGACGGCGGCGAGGTCGAATCCTGCGGCAATGCCAGCAGATGCGTTGCCAAGCTGATCGGGAATAAAACCCGGATTGAAACCGATGGCGGTATCATTATTGGCAATGCAACTTCGGATGGCGCCATTGTCGACATGGGCAAGCCCCGCTTCGACTGGCAGTCCATCCCCCTCGCCTATGCAATGGATACAATCAACATGCCGGTTGGCTGGGAGGATTTGCAGAATCCGGTCGTCGTCAATGTCGGCAATCCGCATGTGATATTTTTCGTCGACGATAGCTCTATCGTCGAGCTGGATCGGCTGGGTCCAATGATTGAGGTTGATCCACTTTTTCCGGAAAAAGTGAACGTCAATATAGCGCATATCAAAGACGGTACCGTCCATTTGCGGGTCTGGGAGCGCGGTGTCGGCTTGACCCGGGCATGCGGAACCGGAGCCTGTGCTGCGGCCGTCGCCGCGATCAAGCGCGGCCTGGCGAACAGTCCCGTGCAGGTAAATTTACCCGGCGGATCGCTGGTGATTAGTTGGGAGCTAGGCAAAAATATCCATATGAAGGGGCCGACGACCCACGTCTTTTCGGGTGAAGTTGACTGGACTCAGTTCGGATGAGCGCGCCGGAAATGATCAGCATGGGCTGTCGGCTCAATATCGCCGAGAGCGAGACATTGCGGCAAAATTTGGTCGCCAATAATATCGATGGTGACAATCTGATCATCGTTAACAGCTGTGCCGTGACCAATGAAGCGGTCCGGCAGACCCGGCAAGCGATCCGCCGGGCCAAGAAAGACAATCCCGAGAAAAATATCGTCGTCACAGGCTGTGCGGCGCAAGTCGATCCCGCGATGTTTGCTGCCATGCCGGAAACCAGCGCGGTGGTCGGCAATTTCGACAAATATGACGCCGCCAATTTCAAACTCGGTCTGCACAGCAATCGGCCGGATATCCGTGTTTCCGATATCATGCGAGTCACTGAGACCGCCCCACATATGGTCAGCGCCTTTGCAGATCGGTCACGTGCCTTTGTCGAAATCCAGAATGGCTGTGACCATCGCTGCACATTCTGTATCATTCCCTTTGGCCGCGGCAATAGCCGGTCAGTGCCGGCTGGTCTCGTTGTCGATCAGGTGCAGGCTCTGGTAGACAAGGGTTTCCAGGAAGTCGTTCTGACAGGCGTGGATGTTACCAGCTATGGTCCGGATCTGCCCGGAGAGCCGACATTGGGCATGCTGGTAGAACGCATAATGAAACATGTCCCCGCTTTACCACGACTCAGGCTTTCCTCGCTGGATGGCGTCGAGATTGACGACCAGCTGTTTGACTTGCTGACGGGAGAGCAGCGGCTCATGCCTCACATCCATTTGTCGCTCCAGTCGGGCGATAATATGATCCTGAAACGGATGAAGCGGCGCCACAGCAGGGAGCAGGCGATTAATCTGGTCGAGCGGCTGAAAGCAAAGCGTCCGGAAATCGCGATCGGCGCGGATATCATCGCCGGATTTCCAACCGAAAATGATGCCATGTTCGCCAACAGCCTGGCCATAATCGAGCAATGTGATGTTGTTCATGGTCATATTTTTCCCTATTCGCCGAAACAGGGCACGCCGGCGGCGAAAATGCCGCAGGTTGACGGGCATGTGATCAAAGAAAGAGCAAAAATATTGCGAGAGGCCGTCACTACACGCGCATTGGACTGGCGTTGGTCATTGGTCGGGTCCAGACAGAAAGTCCTCGCGGAAATTTCCGGAGATACCGGCTATGCGGAGAATTTTGCCCGGGTCCAGCTGGGTAGGCCCGCAAGTAAGGGCCAGATTGTTCCGGTTGTAATTACGGGCATGCAGAACAGACAATTGATCGGCAGGGCAGCAGCGTGACCGAGAGAAATAGTTGGAAAGATCGTCTGTTTGGCGGCTTCAGCAAGACATCATCGCGGCTAACCGAAAATCTCGCGGGTCTGGTCACCAAGGCTAAGCTGGATGAGGCCACGCTCGATGACATTGAAGACGCGCTGATCATGTCGGACCTTGGCCCGGCAACCGCCGCTTCAATTCGGAAAAAGCTTGCCGTCGAGCGATTTGAAAAGGGCCTGAGCGAGCATGCGGTGAAGGAAATCATCCAGCGAGAAATTACCACCGTATTGGAACCGGTAGCCATTCCGCTGGAAATCGATGCCTTTCCCCGTCCGCAGGTCATTTTGGTGATCGGCGTCAATGGCTCGGGCAAAACCACCACGATTGCCAAGCTGGCCCATCTG
>JABMNS010000323.1 GCA_013204445.1 Sphingomonadales bacterium | reverse complement strand
GCGGGCATGAACCGTGCGCGTATCGCCGCAACCAGCCGCGATGCGGCACTGCGGGCGCAACAGCAGAAAATGCTTGATGCGATGCGGGCTGCTGCGGATCTGAAGGCGGAAGAAGTGGCCAAGGCTGCTGCTCCTGTCGCAGCCGAACCAACGGCAGACGACATCTTTGCGGCACCGGCAGCGGAAATAGCGGTTGAAGAAGTGATGGTCGAAGAAGTCGCCGTTACCGAAGCGCCAGCGGAAGAAGCAGAAGCCGACGAAAAAGAATAAACTTCACGGTTTAATCTAAAACAAAAAATGCCCCGCTGGAGACGATCCAGCGGGGCTTTTTATTTGTCCAATCGTCTAAATTGCGGCGACGTCGGCCAGCGCTCGCTCCAGCGCCGCTTCGCCCTTCATCATTTGCCGATCGGCCGCGATAATGGTCACATCGCTAATCCCGATAAATCCGAGAATATGTTTCAAATAGCCGGAGGCAAAGTCGATGTCGCTGCCCACTTCGGTGCCGCCTGATGCGATCAACACATAAGCTTTCTTGCCGCTGAGCAGGCCTTCCGGACCGTTGGCTGTATAGTGAAAGGTCTTGCGGGCGCGGGCGATCAAGTCGATCCACGCCTTGAGCGCCGCCGGAACCGCAAAATTATAGATCGGCGTTCCGATCACCAATATGTCGGCCGCAACAAGTTCATCGACCAGCGAATCCGACAAGGCCAGTTCCGTCTTTTGATCTTCGCTTCGCTCGCTCTCGTCGGTGAAATTGGCGCCGACCCAAGCTTCCGTGACAAATGGCAAGGCCTCGGCAAGATCGCGGGTAACGATATTGTCCGACACCAGCTTTCCGATCAGGGCATCGGTCAGCGCGCGGGACGATGAACCAGCTTTGCGGGCACTGGCGTTGATACGCAGAATATTTCTGGACTGGGTCATGAGATTATTTCCTTCTGGTCTTGGTTTAAATGGGGAAAATAGAGGGACGCTCCGGGTCGAAGGGGATGAGAGCGTCCCTCCGTTCGGGGGATCAGTTTTGCGATTCCCATGCTTCGACAAAGACAAATTCGCTATCGTCAATCGCTTCGATCTGCAGCGAGGCCACGGCCCGGATCGCCAGAGAATCCCGGGCTCCGACCAATTCACCGTTGACCCGGACCTGACCGGCAGAACCGACCAGATAGACATGGGCACCATCGGCAATCTGATGCTCGACCGTTGTGCCGGCTATCAGCGTGGCGCCATAGAGCCGGGCATCCGCCCCGATCATCAGCGCGCCACCTTGAATGTCTTCGTCAAAGCCGCTGGCGAGGATCTCCAGCTGTCCGGAGCGATCACCCTTGGGGAAGGCTTTCGTATCCCAGTGCGGGTTGCTGCCAGCAGCCCGCGGTTCGATCCAGATCTGGAACAGACGGGCCTGTTCATCCTCGAGATTATATTCGCTGTGCATGACACCGGTCCCGGCGCTCATCACCTGAACATCACCAGCCTCGGTCCGGCCCTCATTGCCCATATTGTCGCGATGGGTAATCGTCCCTTCACGAACATAGGTGATGATTTCCATATCCTGGTGGCCATGCATCGGAAATCCGGTTTTCGGCTGGATCTCATCATCATTCCACACCCGGATCGGGCCAAAGCCCATACGGGCGGGATCCCAATATTTGCCAAAGGAAAAATGATGCCGGGCCTGCAGCCATTCATGGTCGACATGGGCCAGCTCGCCAAATTCTCTTTTCTCGATCATCGTCTGTCTCCTGTTCAAGCGGTGTCGTTTCTGCTCTGCTTAAAATGGAAATAGGGTGATCCTTATTTTTCCAAAAGAGACAATATAGAATTTGATTGTTTCCATTTTTTATCTAATGTCTGCTGATGGCATTACCCGATTACGAAGCATGGGCGATTTTTGCAGTGGTTGCACGGCTCGGCAGCTTCACCGCCGCCGCCCAGGAACTGGCGCTCTCCAAGCCGACCATCTCGAAAGCGATATCCCGGCTGGAGCGCTCGCTTGGTACCGTCTTGTTCCATCGCACGTCGCGTAAAATATCTCTTTCCACTGCGGGCAAGTCGCTGCTGCGTCATGCCCAGCAAATCGCCAGCGACGGCGAGGCAGCGATGGAGGCGGCGCGCGAGGCCACCCACTTGTTGCAAGGACAGGTGCGTCTGGCCGCACCGCTCAGCTACGGCCTCTCTCATCTCGCGCCGGTGATTGCCGACTTCATGTGCGCCTATCCCGAGATCACCGTCGATCTCCAGCTCAATGACGCGCGGATAGATCTGGTCGAGCATGGCTTTGATTGCGCCATCCGCATCAGCGCGCTTCCGGACAGCAGCCTTAGGGCGATCAAACTGCGCGACATGAACGGCTATTTCATTGCCGCCCCGAGCTATATCAAGCGCATGGGCCAACCCAAAACGCCGGCCGACCTGGTCGATCATGATTGTTTTATCTACTCCAACACCCCAAGCCCCGAGGTCTGGCAAATCATTGGCCCCAATGATCAGGCGATGAATATCCGCCCCAAATGCCGGTTCAAAAGCAACAATGGCGATGTCATGCTACCGGCGCTGATTGCCGGACGGGGCATTGGGTATTTGCCCGACTTTCTCTGTCAAAAGGCGTTGGACGCAGGCGAACTGCTCAATATCCTGCCCGATTGGCGGATGGGTGATATCGCCCTCAATATCATCATGCCCCCTTCCCGCCTCCGTCCGGCCCGGGTAGATGCACTGGTCAACCATCTGAAGGATAATTTACGCTAGCGAAGGCCATTCCATAGAAGCGGCCGTTCTGTTGGAGCGGAAACGAACGGGGAGCGCAACAAACGGAGAAACCATAATTTTACTGTCCTACATGGTCCGAACTTTGTATCCTGCCTCTTGCAACCAACGAAATGCTGACCCGAAACCATGGCAATAGACTTGTTCCTAACAGATATTTTACGCCCGCCAGAGAGCGCTTTTTCCTCGAAAATCGAGGGCGAAGAAATTTTCGTTTTTACACTGTAAAGTTTGTAAAGTTCTTTAGGAAGACAGGCCCGAATATTAATGCCGCTCGAAACCATATTTCTTTTTCTAATCACTGACCTGATGTTTTGCCTCACCCCGGGCCCGGCAACCATGGTCGCTGTCAGCCATGCCTTGCCCCGCGGTCCGGCAGGGGGGATGCGCGGCGCGCTCGGGCCGATCGTCGGCGTGAATGTCGGAAATTTTATCTGGTATGGACTGACCGCCTTTGGTCTTATCGCGCTGATCCAGGCTGTGCCCGCCGCTTATTCGGTGCTCCGCTGGATCGGTGTCGCCTATCTGGCATGGATGGCATTTCAGATGCTGAAGGGCGGCGCCAGCGCGCTCGCCAAACAATCGGCAAAGAATGCCAATTTCGGCAAGGGATTTCTCAACGGTCTGGCGGTGCACATGTCTAACCCCAAGGCCCTTCTATTCTATACCGCGTTCATCCCGCCATTTATCAATCCGGATAGTCCTTTGCTGCTGCAATTTGCCATACTCGCTGGTCTGACCGTTATCACCGAAACCACTGGCCTGACCTTCTATTCTGCCCTCGCTTCAAAAGCGCGCAATCTGGGCAATGCCGATCAGGCGCAGCCGCTGTTTCAGAAAATTGCTGCGGCAATATTGCTTGGCGCCGCGTTTATATTGGCGTGGTGGAACCTCACCGATAGCGCGATGCAGAGTGCGTTCAACCTGCCGCAAGGAGCGATCGGCTAGATGAGCTTTATGATCAGAACCTGGTTTTCTCTGGTGGCATTAAGCTTTGCCGCCCCCCTGTCGGCACAGGAAGGACCTGATGACGGGTCCAACGCTGACGCGATTATGGCGATAAAGGGCCTGCAACTGCTTGACCAGCGGATGAACGCCATCGGTTATCGACTAGTCGATGCCAATGCAGCTTATTGCGATCAGAAAACCGCCAGGACGGGTTTGCTGCTAAATGATGTCGCCCAATATGCTGACCAGAAAACCGCCCGTTCCGCGCTCGGATTCGATGGTTCGATAGGGATTACTGCGGTGGCTCCGGACAGCCCGGCCGAAACTGCAAAATTATCACCAGGCAATACCCTGCGAGCGATCAATAATATGCCCATCGATGAAATTGATATCGATGATCCGCAACTGTCCAGAGAGCAACCCGTCTATCGCAGGATCGCGGCGATCAATCGAGCCTTGGAAAAGGCGCTAGCTGAGAACAATGTGCAGTTGACCATCTCGCAAGATGGTATCAACAGGACGGTTCCGATTAAGCCAGTTCTGACTTGTCTAGGGCAATTCCAGATCAGGGTCAGTGCCGACAGGAATGCAACCGCCGATGGCAAGCTGGTTAGTGTCTCATCGCGTCTCTCCGAATATTTTTTGAACGATGATGAATTTGCCGCCGTCATCGCGCATGAACTCGCTCATAATCTGCTGAAACACCGGGATAAGCTTGATGCGCAAAGCGTCAATCGTAGTTTTTTTGGACAGCTCGGCAAGAGTGCTGGGCAGATCAAGAGCGCCGAGATTGAAGCGGACCAGCTGTCGGTATGGCTGATGGCCAACGCCGGCTATGATCCGCAAGCCGCCGTTCGCTTCTGGACCCGCTACGGCAAGGAACATGGCAAGGGCATATTCTCCGCCTCAACCCATTATCGCTGGAAAAAGCGGGTGGAACTGTTCGAAGAGGAAATGGCAAAAATGGCGAAGATGCAGCCTGTCGATGGCAAATATACGCCGCCACTGCTGGTCAAAATGAACTGACTTAATCGTCCTCGTCGTAAGCGTCTTTGCAATTGCGGCGCTCTTGCTTGTTTTGCGCCTCATCCAAACAGAGATCCCGCTGTTCTTTGCGATCGGCGAGCACTTTACGGCCTAGATCTTCTTCCTTCTCCGATTGGGTCTGGGTGGTCGCATCAACCGCCGTCTCGACCACGGTTCCGACGGCGCGGAATGGCGCCGTGATGATCTTGCTCGCGACGCAGCCGGACAATAGCAAGGGGATGAGAACCGCCGATAATATGGGGAATACGCGCATAAAATACTCCTCAGATGCCTTGTGCTGCCACTAGGATCACGTCAGGCTGAATAGCAGAGCGGATCATGATTGCGCCAACAGTTTCTCGGCCATGGCCCGAATGTCACTGCCAATGTCAGGATGGGCCAATGCCATCGCCAGATTGGCTTCGACATAGCCTTGCTTGGACCCGCAATCATAGCGCTTGCCGTCAAAGGTCATGCCATGGAATGGCTGCTTGCCGATCATTTGCGCCATCGCATCGGTCAGCTGGATTTCGCCGCCGGCGCCCGCTGCCTGCGTTGCCAATATCCGCATAACTTCGGGCTGGAGGATATAGCGACCCGGAAGGATCAGGTTGGATGGCGCGGTGCCAGCTGGCGGCTTTTCGACCAGACCCTTGACCTCGGTGATCGGACCATCGCGATAGCCGGGATCAATGACACCATAAGACGGCGTATCCTCGATCGGAATTTCCAGCGCGCAGACGATATTGCCGCCAAGCTTGTCATAGGCGCTCACCATCTGCTTCATGCAACCGGGAGAGCCGACCATGAATTCGTCGGGCAGAAAAATTGCAAACGGC
>JABMNS010000322.1 GCA_013204445.1 Sphingomonadales bacterium | reverse complement strand
TTCGGCAACCCCGGCAAGACCTTCGTTATAGATCGAGATATTGTGCCTCTCGGTCTTTTCCTTGCGCTCGCCGGACTGCTTGTCTTTCCAGCTTTCCGATGTCGCAACGCTGAAATTGCAGACTTTGCCGCCATTTGCAAAGGTGCGAACTTCGGGATCTTTGCCCAGATTGCCTACGATGATGACTTTGTTGATGCCGCCGGCCATTTCAAATTCCCCAAAAAATATAACGTGAATATCGATTCTTGAGAACTCTATAGACCGAGGGCGACGGCACTCCAATATGTAATACCGGCAGCCGCATAGGCGAGCGCAAAAAGATAGGCGAGCATGAAGATCGGCCATCTCCAGCCGTTGGTTTCACGGCGGGTGACCGCGATGGTCGAGATGCATTGCGGCGCAAAGACAAACCACGCGAGAAAAGCGAGTGCCGTCGGCAGCGACCAGCGGCTTTGCAGGCGCTCGGTCAGGGATTTGGCCTCTGCTTCCTCGTCCGGTGCATCAATCGCATAAGTGGTGGCCAGCGCCGCCACCGCCACTTCGCGCGCCGCCATCGCCGGAATAAGCGCGAGCGCGATATCGCGGTTGAAGCCGATCGGCTCGACAACGGGTGCAATCACATTCGCGATGCGGCCGGCGACACTATAGTCGACCTGGCTCATCGCACTGTCTTCGGGCACTTTCGGAAAGGTCAGCAGCAGCCACAATACGACGGTTGCACCGAAGATGATCGTCCCGGCGCGGCGCAGGAAAATCCAGGCGCGCTGCCACAAACCGATCAATATGTCTTTCATCAGGGGCAGCTGATATTTCGGCATTTCCATCAGGAAGCCGCTATTCGGGCCCTTGGTAACCGTGCTGCGCAGCACCAGCGCGACGATCATCGCGCCGACAATGCCAAAGACATAGAGGCCGAACAGCACCAGACCCTGCAACCCGATGCCGGGGCCGACCTGGGTCGGCGGGATGAACGCGCCGATGATGATCGCGTAGACTGGCAGGCGGGCCGAACAAGTCATCAGCGGCGCGACCAGTATCGTCGTCAGCCGGTCCTTCGGATCGGAAATGCTGCGCGTTGCCATGATCCCTGGTATGGCGCAGGCAAAGGAGGACAATAGAGGAATGAAGCTGCGTCCGGAAAGGCCGACGCTGGCCATCATTCGGTCCATGATGAAGGCGGCGCGGGTCATGTAACCGCTGGCTTCGAGCAACAGGATGAACAGGAACAGGATCAGGATCTGGGGCAGGAATACGACCACCGAACCCACGCCGCCAATTGCGCCTTCGATGATGAAGTCGCGCAGGAAACCCGGCGGCAGATTGGCCTCGACACCGGCAGCCACCCATTCACTGCCGCTTTCGATCAGGCCGATCGGCGCCTCCGACCAAGCAAAGACCGCCTGGAACATGACGAACAGGACGGCGAACAGGATGATTGGTCCGGCGAACGGGTGCAGAAAGAGCCGGTCGGCCCGTTCCGACCAGCGCCGCCCAGCGGTTTCGGAAACCACCGCCAGATTGGCAATCCGCTTTGCCTGTTTGCTCAGGCCGCGATCACGATCCTTGGCAACCACCGGTTCGATATTTTCGGGCTTGTGCAGGAGGCGGTTTTCCACCGCAGCGGACAAATCTTCGAGACCGCGTCGACGGACGGCTACGGTCGGGATCACGGGTACGCCCAGAGCCTTCTCCAGCTTCGCTGGATCGAGCGTCAGCCCGTCGCGCTCCGCCAGATCCATCATGTTGAGCGCGATCACCACCGGCTGGCCGAGCGCGATGACTTCGAGCGCGAACCGCAAATGATTATCGAGATTAGCGGCGTCGAGCACCAAGATGATGACGTCGGGGCGGCGTTCGCCTCTCTGCAAACCCATGACGACGCTGCGCGTTACTTCCTCGTCAGGGCTGGTCGGATCGAGGCTGTAGCTGCCCGGCAAGTCGACCAGTTCCGCAGGCCGGCCATCGGCAAAGGTGAAATGACCGGATTTGCGTTCAACCGTCACGCCGGGATAATTGGCGATCTTCTGCCGCGCGCCGGTGAGCGCGTTGAACAGGGCACTCTTGCCGGAATTGGGGTTGCCCGCGAGGACAATGAGGGGAGCGGGTTCTGACATCAATCAGGCGGGTGTCGTCACCGCAATGGGGCATACCGATATCGCCTTGGCGTGCGATTTACGCACGGCGATCATCATCCGCCCGACTTTCAGAGCGATTGGATCGCTCATACCGAACATACCCTTGTAAAGCTTTTCAACCGACACGCCTTTGTCGATGCCGAGCGCCCGCAAACGCCGGCCCTCGTTGTCGGAAATGGCCGCCCAGTCAATCGCCACGACTTCAGCGCTTTGCTTGAGGGACAGCTGGTCCAGGGTTGTGGGTGTTTGCATATATCGCAACGCAGCCTTTCTAATTGCGATTGATTATCAATATTGATTAGGCTTGGCGAGTCTTTTTGTCAGATTATGCTCCGCAGGTGGTGTCAACCTCCGGCCAATTGCAGCGCTATGCCGCATCAGCCCTCCCGATAGCGCAACCGGCCGACAAAGCGCGCCATGCTGAAGCGGTCACCGCCCCGGCCCGTGACCTTGGCCTTGACCTTCTCGAACTGCATTATATTTTCGATCCGGCGGTCCAGAAATGCACGGGTTTCGACGAAATCTTCGCTTTCATCGTCAAGAAAAACACTGATTGTGCTGCCATATACCCCGGATAACAGGGTTCTTTTGCTATAATGATTATAGTCGGTGGCGGTATCTCCGGCGAGCCGCCACATCCGGTCCGCGGCTCGCCAGCCCATTTTTGCGGCCCGGCGCACATGCGGCGGTGCCGCAAGGATCGCCAGAGCCCGCCGCAAACCTTCGCGATCAGCCTCTAACGCTTCCAGTCGCGCTTCGACCAGCGCCTTGATCCGTTGCCGCACTTTCATCGCGGCCAGTTCATCCGCGCTATATTTCGCCGCCATCTGCGCATCAACTGCCTGAAACCAGGCATCGATCATGTCGACCGGGCCTTCGTTAAAGGCGAGTCTGGCAAGGTCCGCATCGATACCGGCGAGATCAGCAGCAGCCAGCACAGCCGTCTCGTTCCAGCCGTCAAACGCCGCCTGCGCCGCCAATTCAGGCGCGAGAAAGGCGCGCACCTCATCCAGTGTGGGATCTTCAGGAAGCGATGCGGTCATGGGAGTTCCTTTGAAATCAGAGCTATCAATATAGACAGAAATTGCTTGGTTTCAAACCATTGCATTTGGCCCTGCGGGCTCTTAACTGTCTGATTAACAATTCAAGCCTCTTGATTCAGGGAATTCCATCTTGACCACATTGTTCGATCCGATCTCCATTGGCGCCATTGAGGCCCCGAATCGCATGTTCATGGCCCCCCTCACCCGATGCCGTTCAACCATGGAACATGTCCCGACGCCGATCATGGGCGAATATTATGCTCAGCGCGCCGGCGCTGGTCTGATCATTTCGGAAGCGACTGGAATCAGCCAGCAAGGACTCGGCACACCATTTGCGCCTGGCATCTGGAACGAGGCGCAGACCGAAGCTTGGAAACCTGTGATCGACCAGGTCCAT
>JABMNS010000321.1 GCA_013204445.1 Sphingomonadales bacterium | reverse complement strand
CCACGGTGCAGCAAGACACCTTCACCACCGTCGATGAAGGTCAGTTCGGATTCGCAGCTGGCGGTTGACGTAAAGCCCGGATCATAAGTGAATGCACCGGTCTGACCGTATAATTTGCGAATATCGACGACGTCGGGGCCGGTGGTGCCCGTCAGAATGGGATATTCGTAATTTTCCCCATTGATGCTGAATTTTGCGTTATCGCCCACGGTATTGTCCTTTCTGCTCCTGATGCTCAGGTTTTTTCTATTTGATCTGCAAGACGCCCCAATGACTCTTCTTTGCCGAGAAGTATCAAGACATCAAAAATTCCGGGTGAACTGGTGCTTCCCGTCAGTGCGGCGCGCATAGGTTGTGCGAGCTTTCCTAACCCCAATTCGGCAGACTCCGCGATCGCTTTTATGACTTCTTCCGTTGCCTCGAGTGTCCAGTCTTCCAGATCAGTCAAGCCAAGGTGAATCGATTTAAGCAGCGACCGTGCATCACGGTCTAGCAGATTTTCTGACCGTTCGTCGAGGCCAAGTGGGCGTTTTTTAATGAGAAAAAGACTGCTTTCGGTCAATTCGATCAAATTTTTCGCCCGGTTCTTCAAAACCGGCATGGCTTGGCCGAGCAATTTGCTGTCCGACGCCGACAAGGATTGGCCCAAATCCTGCTCGATCCAAGGCGCGGCAAGTCGCACCAGGTCGGCATCATCGGCTTCGCGCATATAATGGCCGTTCAGATTTTGCAGCTTTTTCATGTCAAAGCGCGATGGCGATTTGCCCACGCCTTCCAGCGCGAACCATTCGATCGCCTGTGCTCGGGAGATGATCTCGTCATCGCCATGGCCCCAGCCGAGGCGCAACAGATAGTTGAACATCGCGTCTGGCAATATGCCCATTTCGCGATAGGATTCAATACCCAGCGCACCATGGCGTTTGGACAATTTTGCGCCGTCATTGCCGTGGATCAGCGGGATATGCGCATAGACCGGTTCGGCCCAGCCCATCGCCCGAATAAGGGCTAGCTGCCGGAACGCATTGTTCAAATGGTCATCGCCGCGGATCAAATGGGTAACGCCCATGTCATGATCGTCGACTACGACGGCCAGCATATAGGTTGGTGATCCGTCGGACCGAAGCAGGATGAAGTCGTCAATCTCGCTATTCTGGACCGAGACATCGCTTTGCACCATGTCCGAAATGGTCACTTTTCCAGATATTTCTGTCTTTAGCCGGATCACAAACGGCGCGCCTTCTCGCGCTTCCGACGGATCACGGTCACGCCAGCGGCCATCATAGCGCATCGGCTTTTTCTCGGCCCGCTGCAGCTCGCGCATGGCGGTCAGTTCTTCCGGGGTGGCAAAACATTTATAGGCATTGCCGGATGTCAGCAATATATGGGCAACTTCTGCATGGCGCGCGGCGCGTTCGGACTGAAATACCGGTTCGTAATCCCAGTCGAGGCCCAGCCATTCGAGGCCTTCGAGGATCGCATCAATCGCTTCCTGCGTCGAGCGCGCCTGGTCAGTATCTTCGATCCGCAGCAGCGCCTTGCCGCCATGGTGGCGGGCAAATAGCCAGTTGAACATCGCGGTACGGGCACCGCCGACATGAAGAAATCCGGTGGGCGAGGGCGCGAAGCGGGTTACGACCCCATTCGTCTGTTTCGGCTGATCGGCATCTTTTGAATTCACGCTGGCTATGTCCCTGTGATAGGTTTTGAAAATGCGGGATTAGAGTGAGCCCGAAGAAATCCAGAAGCACCCGTTCCGTGCCGCTTGCTGTCGCCCTTAGCATGCCGTTTCATCCGCGACAATTGCCTGATTTTCGGCACGACAATCAGCCGCTGGGAAGGTTCGAAAGGCTGCTCAAGCGGAAGCGGGATTAGTTGCCTTTTTGGGTACCAATGGCAATCGGCTGCGGGATAGCATCTTGGTATAATCTGGCCAATTCCGTCTAGTTGCTGGCCTTCATCGGCCTGTGCGGCGTGCTTGGCTTGTTTGCCGCCATGGCCGGACGAGAGCGCTGGCGCTATCTGGGGCTGATCCTTTCCTCATCGGGGCGCTGATCATCGCAATAGCAGCGCACCCGATATCTATATTATCGGCGATGGTCGCCATGTCGGTTTCTACAATGATCAGGGAGGGTTGGCCATGCTTCGCACCCGTAGCGGCGATTTTATTCGCGGCATGATCTGCGAAAATTCGGGGGTCAAGGGAGATCCGCAGGCGCTGGAAGGCTAGCCCAATGCCGATTGCAATGGCGACGCCTGTCTTGTCACCCTGTGTCAGGATGTGCGTGACTGGCAGATTCTATAGACCCGCAGTACCCATTGTATCCCGCCTCTGGCGCTATCTGCTGCCTGCCGCCGTACGGATATTGTGGTCAGTGAAAGGCGGCTCCCGGAAAGCTGATAATCGCGCTGGCTGAAGGCCGACTGGAGCCTGTTCTTGGAGGTCGGCGGCATGGCTATCAATCTGGAAAATCAGAAAATATCCACTACGGTCGGCTGGACCGTCAAGCATCAATGGGCCCGCTATCGCTCCGTTACGGACGGAGACGATAGTCGCGGCAACCAGAATTAGTAGCGCCGCAGCAATCCGGCCATCTTGCCCTGAATACGCACTTCACCCTCGCCATATATTTGCGGTGCATAAGCGGCATTGGCGGGGTCTAGGCGGATGCGCCCGTTTTCCTTGCGCAGATATTTCAGCGTCGCCTCTTCTTCATGAATCAGCGCCACTACAATCTCGCCATCGCGCGCCACTTCGGTTTTCTGGATCAGCGCATAATCACCATCGAGGATGCCGGCGTCGATCATCGAATCGCCGGACACTTCCAGCGCATAATGTTCGCCGGGGCCGAGCAAGGCGGCAGGAACGCTCAGCGCCGATTGGCCTTCCATGGCTTCGATCGGAGCGCCAGCGGCGATCCGGCCGTGCAAGGGGATTTCTATAACGTCATTATTGGCAGTTGGGGCAGGGTTGGAAATGACTTCGCGCACCGGTGTTTCCGGGTGCAGGGATACGACATTGGATGGTGCGGTTTCGTGCAGGCCACCTTCCGGCAGCTTCAATACTTCCAGCGCCCGCGCCCGGTTGGGCAGGCGGCGGATGAAGTGGCGCTCCTCAAGTGCACTGATCAGCCGGTGAATGCCGGATTTTGATTTCAAACCAAGAGCCTCTTTCATTTCCTCGAAAGAGGGGGAAACTCCGCTATCCTTTAGTCTCTCATCAATGAAGCAGAGGAGTTCATGTTGCTTTTGGGTGAGCATGTCCACAATCCTATTCTGGGAACGAATAAGGAACAATTAAGAAACAAAACGGGCCAAGTCAAGCCGGAAGTGCACATTCCCGGTCGCTAAAGGGGAATAAACGGAACCATCTCACCGCGATCCGCCGCATCTGCATGAGCAGGCCTGCAGAGCAGGGCGTTGGCTGCGGCGAGGACCGAGAGCTTGGCGCTGTCCTGGCTGTTAAACGGCGAGATTCCGGCCTGACCGACTTTGGCGCGCAGAAACTGGGCGCGGGGTCCGACCGCGGGAAGGGCTTCGGTGGTGGCGGCGCTTTGATAGTCCGGCAGATAGCGGGCGGCTCCGGTCATGAAACGCACTAGCGGCAGCAGAAACAAAGTCGCTGCGACAAAGGCGGAGGCCGGGTTGCCGGGTAGTGCTAATATGACTGTCGATCCCAATTTTCCCGCCATCACCGGCTTGCCCGGTTTCATCGCGACCTTGTAAAAATCAATCTTCGCGCCGAGCTTGCGGAACGCGGGGCCGACAAGATCATAATCGCCGACCGAGGCGCCGCCAATGGTGACGATGATATCGCAGTCCTTTGCGCTTTCCAGCGTCTGGCACAACATGCCCATATCGTCGGGAATTCGGCTCAGGCTGCGGGTTTCGGCGGTCAGGCCTGACAGCATGGCGGACAGCATGACGTCATTGCTAGCGGGTATCTGATGGGCCAGGGTATCGCTGCCCGGTGTCACCAGTTCGTCGCCGGTCGAGACTACCGCAACTCTGGGCTGTTTGCCGACTGATAATTCGCCATAGCCGGCGATAACCGCTTCGCCCAGCGCCGCCGGGTTGAGCAGGCTGCCTGCGGGCAAGCCGACGCTTCCTTGCGTGAAATCACCGCCCTTGTGCCGGACATGACGACCTTTCTCGGACGAGGGCTCTGCGGTCAGGCGGATGATGTCGCCATCGGCTGCGACATTTTCCTGCATGACCACGGTATCTGCGCCCTCGGGTAGCAAGGCTCCAGTGAAAATGCGGGCGGTTTCTCCGGGTTGCAGCGCCCGGCAGGGCGGGCTGCCAGCCGGACAGGCACCGATCAGTGTCCAGGGGCCGTTTCGGTCTACAAAGCGGATGGCATAGCCGTCCATCGCCGACATATCGGCGGCCGGTTGCTCGCGTTTGGCGATCAGGTCTCCTGCAATATAGCGGCCCAGTGCATAATGGACGGGAATGCTTTCGGCGGGGAGCCGGGCGGCCAGCGCGATCAATCGCCGCTGCGCGTCCGCAAGAGGCAGCAATTCACTCATTCCGCTGCCCAGTCTCCCGATTTTCCACCACTTTTGGAAAGCAGGCGAATGTCGCTGATAACTATGTCTTTCTGCATCGCTTTAGACATGTCATAGATTGTTAAGAGTGCGATAGAACAGGCGGTTAGCGCTTCCATTTCTACACCGGTCTTTCCCGTCAGCCGCACCATGGACGAGACCTTGATGCCATCGTCCAGAAAGGTGAAATCGACCGCCACCTTGCTCAGTGCCAGCGGGTGGCATAAGGGTATCAGGTCGCTCGTCTTTTTTGCCGCCATGATCCCGGCAATGCGCGCGGTCGCCAGCACATCACCCTTTTTCATCATATTGGCCCTGATCGCTTCCAATACTCCCAGTTTCATAGCGATTTGGCCTACGGCATGGGCTTCGCGCGCCGTGTCGGCCTTGTCGCCAACGTCAACCATATGGGCCGCGCCATTGCCGTCTATATGGGTCAATTTGCTCATTGGGTTCCTGTCAGCAGTTCGCGGGTTGCGCGCTCCACATTATCCTGTCGCATCAGAGATTCACCTACCAAAAAGGTGCGGGCACCGGATCGGGACAGGCGCTGGCAATCCTCGTGCGTGAATATGCCGCTTTCCGATATCATGATCCGGCCTTCGGGCACAAGCTTTGCCAGCCGCTCGGTCTGGTCGAGACTGGTCTCGAATGTTTTGAGATTGCGATTGTTGATGCCGAGCAACTGTGATTGCAGTTTCAGCGCCCGAACCAGCTCCGCTTCATCATGCACCTCGATCAGCGCGTCCATCCCGAGCGACAGGGCTTCCGCCTCAATTTCGGCTGCCAGACTGTCGCCCAGCACCGCCATGATAATCAGGACAGCATCCGCGCCGAGCGCCCGCGATTCGGCGACCTGCCAGGGATCGACCATGAAGTCCTTGCGCAGGCAAGGCAGATCGACCGCAGCGCGTGCGGCCACCAGATATTCATCCTCGCCCTGAAAATAGGGACCATCGGTCAAAACCGATAGACAGGCCGCACCGCCAGCTTGATAGGCAAGCGCATGAGCAGGCGGATCGAAATCTTTCCGGATCAGGCCCTTGGACGGGCTAGATTTCTTTATTTCCGCAATCAGGGCAAAACCGGTTGCCGATTTCTCCCGGATCGCCGCGGTGAAACCGCGCGGCGGGTCCTGACGGCTGATTTCCTCGCGCAGTGTGGCCGCGGAAACTTGAGCCTGCCGTTTCCGGACATGTTCCCTTTTCGCCGCGCATATTTCGTCGAGCTTGTTCATTGATTGGCGATCCAGCAGTTCAACAGCGCGTTGGCAAGGCCCTTGTCGAGAGCCTCGGCGGCTTCTTCAACGCCGGCTTCCCAGCTGTCGACTTCACCCGCAACCATCAGCGCGGCGGCGCTGTTGAGCAATACGGCATCGCGATAGGCGGATTTTTCACCCTGCAGCAGCGCCTTGAGCGCAGCGGCATTATATTGCGCATCACCGCCCTTGATCGCTTTCGCTGGATGACGGGTCAGGCCAGCATCTTCTGGGGTGATCCGGCTGGTGACGACGGTTTTATCGCTGATGACGGCTACCCGGCTGGGACCGGAGATGCTGAGTTCGTCGAGACCTTCCTCGCCAGAGACGATCATCGCTTTTTCATAGCCCAGTTGCAGAGCCGCTGCGGCATAGATTTCGACCAGATCGGGCGAGGCAACACCGATAAGCTGGCGTTTGACCCGCGCCGGATTACATAAGGGGCCGAGCAGATTGAAGATCGTGCGGCGACCGATCGCCTTGCGAATCGGCGCCAGCGGGCCGAGCGCCGGATGATGGTTGGGGGCGAAGAAAAAGGCGATACCGATTTCTCGCAGACTCTGCTCGCCATTGGTCGCCGCTTTGGCAAGATCCAGGCCGAGCGCCTCCAGCGTGTCCGCCGCACCCGATTTGCTCGAGGCGGCGCGGTTGCCATGTTTCGCCATCGGTATGCCGCAGGAGGCCGCCACCAGCGCGGTGGCGGTGGATATATTCAAGCTGTGGCTGCCGTCGCCGCCAGTGCCGCAGACATCAATGGCCTTTGCCGGCGCCTCCACACCGATCATCCGGGCGCGCATTTCGGAGGCCGCTGCGGTAATTTCGATTGCTGTCTCGCCCCGATCGGCGAGGCCGGTCAGAAAGGCGGTGATCTCCTCCGCCGAACAGGACCCGTCCAATATCGCTGAAAAGGCTGCGCGGGCAGACGCTTCGGTCAGGGGACTCGCCGGATTGGGCAAGGTCATGCTCGATCCTTTGCTTCAATCCCCGCAATCGCCATGAAATTCGCCAGCAGGGCATGGCCATATTCGGTGGCGATACTTTCCGGGTGGAATTGCACACCGTGAATCGGAAGGCTTTCGTGTCGGAAACCCATCACAGAACCATCGTCGACGGTCGCGTTGACCGGCAGGCAGGCGGGAATATCGTCGACAATCAGCGAGTGATAACGGGTCGCGGTGTAAGGCGAAGGTAGGCCGGCAAAGACGCCGCTGCCATCATGTTTTACCGGCGATGTCTTGCCATGCATCAGGCCGCCCCGCAACACCTTTCCGCCGAAATGCTGTCCGATGCTCTGATGGCCGAGGCACACGCCAAGCAAGGGCTTCCCCGCATCCGCACAGGCCGCGACCAGATCAAGCGAGATGCCTGCTTCGTTGGGGGTGCAGGGACCCGGCGAGATCAGGAAAGCTTGTGCGTTGGTCCGCAAAGCGTCTCCGGCAGTCAGCGCGTCATTGCGCTCCACACGCACCTCTGCGCCCAGTTCCATCAGATAATGGACCAGGTTAAAGGTGAAGCTGTCATAATTGTCGATGACGAGGATCATGCTAAGCTGCCTAGTGGCAAATTACCGGCAGGCCAAGTGTTTCTGCCAAGGCTTTTACCTGCGCGTTTGCGGTGATAGGGAAATTGCCAACAACATCCCGTTAGCACTGGGCTTGTCGAAGTGAGTTGTACGTCGATAGGCGTCCTTCGACAGGCTCAGGACTAACGGATTTAGAAACAAAGCTGTTTGGAGAATCAATCATGGGCGAACCGGTCACCGTCAATATTCCGCACAAACTGGGTCTGGACGAAGCCAAGAAGCGGATCGGCAGCGGTATCCACACGCTGAGCGATGTCATCCCAGGCGCAAGCCTGACCGACCATCATTGGGAAGGCGATCATCTCCACTTCACCCTTGAGGCCTTGGGCCAGCGGATCGCCAGCGATATGCACGTCCGTGAAGACGAGGTTTACGCCGTTCTTGAATTGCCGCCAATGCTGGCGATGTTCGCCAACAAGATTAAGGCGAAGCTGCAGAAGGAAGCGCCGAAGATGTTGGAGTGAGGCATTCGGTCAAAGTCTGTTTTGGTCCAATGCGGATATTGTATTATGACCCGGGGCTAGATAATCTGTCTGCCTCTCTAAGCCATTCCGTCTTTATATGGCAGCTCGGGATAGGATCATCCTGACGCCGGCCGTCCGGCGGTTAACTTGAGCCAACGGTGCCGCCCATGTGGGCGTTGTTTTCGGACAGGTTTAATTGAGGTTTATTCGCCGTTGCAGTATTTGTGTCGAGTAATATTAAAAGCGGCTTTCGATCATTCGCGATCAGCTTAAGTATGACCGACATTGGGGCGATAGTTGACCTACAACTTCGGTCTCCGCAATGCCCGCTTTTGCGCCCGAGGCAGATCTCTTAATTCACTAACCAAACCCAACATCGCGCGCTCGTTGCATCGCCTCTTTCGCCGCCGCTAGCAATGCGCTTGCCTTGGCTTCGCATTCGGCTTGTTCATAGGCGGGGTTGCTGTCCGCGACGATCCCTGCGCCAGCCTGCACATGCAGCATGCCGTCTTTGACGATCCCGGTGCGCAGCACGATACAGCTGTCCATACTGCCATCCGGCGAAAAATATCCGACGCCACCGGCATAGGCGCCGCGAGTTTCGGGTTCGAGTTCGGCGATAATCTCGCAAGCACGGACTTTGGGCGCGCCGCTGACCGTGCCGGCGGGGAATCCGGCGAACAAGGCGTCTAGCGCATCCTTGTCCGGGGCTAGTTGGCCGACAACGTTGGAGACGATATGCATGACATGGCTGTAAAATTCGATCGTATAGCTATCGGTCACCTCGACGCTGTTCGCGGACGCCACCCGGCCGACATCATTGCGGCCGAGATCGAGCAGCATCAGATGCTCAGCTCGTTCCTTGGGGTCGGCGAGCAGGCTGTCCCGGTTGGCCTTGTCCTCGGCTGCGTTTTTACCGCGCAGACGGGTTCCGGCTATCGGCCGGATGGTGACTTCGCCATCGCGCGCGCGGACTAGAATTTCCGGGCTGGAGCCAGTGAGCGCAAAGCCGGGCAGGTCGAGGAAGAACAGGAAGGGTGACGGGTTTATCCGGCGCAATGCGCGGTAGAGTTCTATCGGCGGCAGGATGAAGGGCGTAGTGAAGCGCTGCGCCAGCACCACCTGGAAGATATCACCGGCCTCGATATAATCCTTGGCGCGCATAACCATCTGGTTATATTTTTCGGCGGGGATTTGAGGAGTGAATTTAATTTCGTTTGGACCAAGCCCAGAGTCATATTGTCCTTTGATAACCTCGGAGCGAACGGATCCCGAAAGACCTCGCTCCGTCTCGTCGAGCCGTTCCTCAGCCGAGGCGATCTCGGTCTCGCTATCGCCATCGGTCTCTGGCCACACTGGTGCCACCAGAAACAATTCATCGGCTAGCCGATCAAAAATCAGGATCACCGTCGGGCGCACGAAAAGCATATCCGGCAGGTCTAACTCCGATTGCGGGGCGCGGGGCAGTTTCTCGACTAGGCCGATGGTTTCGTAACCAAAATAGCCGACGAGACAGGCGAGGGCGCGGGGCAATTCTTCCGGCACTTCCATCTGACAGGCCTTGACTAGATTGCGCAGGGCGGAGAGGCTGTCGCCGCTTTCGGGGGCAAAGGCAGCGCGGTCCTGCAGCCATATCCGATTGATCGCCGCTTGCGCGCCATCGGCGCGGAACACAAGATCGGGGGCTAGGCCGATAAGACTGTGCCGCCCCCGGGTCTCGCCGCCTTCAACCGATTCGAGCAGGAAATCGCCGCGGCCTTCTTCCATCAACTTCAGTGCAGCGGACACCGGCGTTTCCGTATCGGCAACCTGCCGTCGCCAGATCAGCGCCGGTGTGCCACTTTCCAGTGCCGCGCGCGCCGCTTCCATTCCGAAACTGCCCGCCATGGATGCGTCAATTACCGCCGAGCAGCTGGTTTTTCAGCGCGGTGAGCGTTTTTTCATTCCGTTCCACACCAATATCCACCTTCATCGCGCTGATGAACTGCGCGGTATATTCGTTACCGAACACCTGCTTGAATTGCGCTCTTGTCGCGCGCAGCAAATCTTCCCGTTTCGAAGCATCGCCGGGATTGAGCTTGTCGAGCACGACCACGAACCAACCCTGATCGCGCGGCGCTGCCATGGATTTAGCAGTACCTTGCGCCATGCTGAACATCAGACTGAGCGGCGCGGGCACCTTTCCCTGCTGGCTTTGCCGGGCGAGATCGGCCCGTGTCGAACTGATCTGTTCGGGACGGGGCAGCTTCACGCCGGCATCGGCGATCGCTTTTGACAAAGACGCGCCGGCACTGACCGCTTTGGCAATCTTGTCTGCTACGACCTTGGCTTTTTTCGATCCCTGGTCGAGCATATAGTCGCGGGTCACTAACTGCTCGATCTGCGCCAAAGGCGGCGGAGCGGATTCGGTTATATTGGACACGTCGATCGCGGCATATTGCTGACCGGGAATGATTTCGATAATTTGCGGGTCGGAATCTTGCTCCACCGCAAAGGCGATTGGCAATATCCGCTGCATCTCCGGGATCGGCCGATAATTTTGGTCATTCGGATTTTGGCCATTGGCAAGCAGGGATGGGGTGGATTCCAGCTTGAGCTGCTCTGCTTTGGCAATATCGCCTAGGGTCGCTCCGTCAGCAAATTCATCCTCCAGCCGGACGGTGAGTTCGGCCATTGCCTCTTCAATTTTTACGCGAGTCAGATCGCTGACAATTTCGGTGCGCACCTGTTCCAGCGTGCGGGCGGTTATCTGCTTGATATCCTCTACTTTGACGATGTGCCAGCCGAGCGCGCTTTGCGCCGGTCCGGCGATGGCGCCCGAACGCACGGCAAATGCGGCATTGGCGACAGCCTGCGATGCGCTATTGGCAAAGTCGGTCTTGCTAATCGATCCCACTTCAGCGGTAGATAGGCCGACCGATTGAGCGGCTTGCTCAATCGAGGTGCCGGCCTTGATCTTGTCGACCAGGACCTTGGCGGCGGCTTCAGTTGGTAAGATGATCTGGTTGAGATTGCGGGTCTCACTGGCCGAATAGCGAGAATTATTGAGATTATAATAGCCGGCGATTTCCTTTTCGGTGGGCTTGATCTTGTCGTTGAACCGGGATTTTTCGAACAATGCATAGCGAACCGTCCGGCGTTCGGGAATCGTGTAGCGGGATGCGCTCTTGGCATAAAAGGCTGCAACCGCTGCCTTTGCAGGTTTGCTGTTTTCAATGAAGGCTACCGAGGGGATTGTTGCAATCTGCCCTTCGCGCGATTCGAGCAGCAGAGACGCATACGGAGTGACCAGTTTTTGAGGCACCGCTGCTCCAAATCCTGCTGCCGTCAACAGCTGATCAGCGAGCAGATTACGGGTAAAATCATCGCGCAACTGGGTTTCATTTATACCTTGCTGCTGCAAGGCGCGTCGGAAATTTTCTTCGCTAAACTGGCCATCTGCGCCCTGAAAGGCTTGGATATTCGCAATTTCTCCATCGATCAGGCGTTTGCCGGCGGCCATGCCATATTTGCTGCCGAAATCGGCAATGGCAAAGCTGTTGATTAGCCGTTCCAATACGTCGTCGAAGCCGCCGCCGTTGATAAAGGTTTTGAGATCTAGTCCAGTGTTTTCACGCTGCTCGCCACGAAAGGCATTGTTTACGGACTGGCCGAGTTCGGCGCTGGTTAATTTGCTGCTGCCGACTTTGGCAGCCGTTCCCGAGCCAGTGACCCCGCCGAACGTGCCGCTGCTCGACACGTCGGCCGTGGCAAACGCAATGGCGATCAACCCGACGAAACAAAATGTCAGGAAAAGGCCTAATTTCGAAGAAAAAATGCGGCGGAAAAAACTGATCATGAAAGAGAGGTTCCATTGCGGGAGTTGGATTTGTGCCTGCTTTAGGCGGCTTGGCTTTTTCGTTCAAGCAAAAGACTGCGGAAGGAAATTGGCAAGCGGAAGGATATTTGTTAGCTAATGAACATTAGGAAAATAAAAAAGGCTGAGGGCAACATGGCAAACCGAAAATATATTGTCGGCAACTGGAAAATGAACGGGCTGCGCGCGCAGCTCTCAGATATAGCGGCCATTGCTGCGATCGCAGCCAATCATGATGACGCCGATGTTGGCATCTGTCCCCCGGTAACACTAATCACTGCAGCCGTGCAGGCCAATCCGGACTTCGCCATTGGTGCGCAGGATTGCCATTTTGCCGAAAGCGGCGCGCATACCGGCTGTCTTTCAGCTGTAATGCTGAAGGAAGCGGGGGCAAGCTATTCGATCCTCGGGCACAGCGAACGCCGCGCCGATCAGCAGGAAGGCGATGCCGAAGTGAAGGCCAAGGCGGAAGCCGTCCGCGCCGCCGGTATGGGGGTAATTATCTGCGTCGGTGAAACCGAAGAAGAGCGCGATGCCGGACAGGCCATAGAAATTGTCACGGTTCAACTCGCCCGATCCTTTCCCGCTGGTGCCAGCGCAGATTGGTTGACGATCGCTTATGAACCCATATGGGCCATAGGCACTGGCCGGGTTCCCGAGGTCAGTGATGTCGCAGAAATGCACGCCGCGATTCGGGTCAAGCTCGGAGAATTGATGGGGCAGGGCAGCGACGCTGTGCGGATACTTTATGGTGGGTCGATGAATGGCAGCAACGCAGCGGAGTTGCTGGCGGTTCCCAATGTCGATGGCGGACTGGTCGGCGGCGCAAGTTTGACGGCAGCGAAATTCGCGCCGATTATCGAGGCTGCTGCGGAAGCCTGAATATTTTCATCGGACAAAAGGATATCTGCATGGCTTGGGCATGCCGAATGATTGCGTCATTGAAAACATAATTTCTAACATTTGGGATAATCTATCCAACATTCCCTTTATCTAAGCTTCATTGGCCCAAACTTTGACAAACTTGGGCTGTTGGAGGCTAGTGGATCATCGCTTGAACTCGGACGGGTCAATCGCTATGTGCGCTGCACGTCGGAGCGCATGCTCACCATATTTAGTTCGGAAAAATCATGTTTCTTTTTCTCACCGTCATTCAAGCCATTGTTGCCGCTATGCTGGTCGGCGTCATATTGATGCAGAAATCCGAAGGCGGCGGACTGGGTGTCGGCGGCTCACCGTCTGGTATGATGTCGGCGCGCGGTGCGGCGGATTTGCTGACGCGAACGACATCAGTCTTAGCGGTATTGTTTGTGGCCTTGTCTATCACGCTGGCGGTTTTGGCTGCGGCGGAAGGCAAGATTGAAACGATTGACCAGAGCCTGCAACGCGATACCAGCGCGCCAATTTCCGCACCTGCTGACGATGTACCCTTGGTCGGTGACGATCCGTTGGCGGCAGCCGCTGCTGCCGCGGCAGACGAAGCGCCGGCAACTAGCTCGGATAGTTCCATTCCGCTGGACCAATAAGGTTCTTCAAAGCAATCATCTGAGTCTGGTTTTCGCAACATAGTGGCATTCGGCAATCCATGCTGAGTGATCGACCACCCGATTGCCGGCAATTTACCAAGCAAAAATAATATTTATTTCACTTTTCCGGATTCGCGGGATTGCCATATGTGGTGATAACGCCTTAAGCCTCTTCTCCCATGGCGCGATATATTTTCATTACCGGCGGTGTGGTTTCCTCTCTCGGCAAAGGTCTGATGGCGGCGAGCCTCGGTGCTCTTCTGCAGGCTCGCGGATATTCCGTGAGAATCCGGAAACTCGACCCCTATCTCAACGTGGATCCGGGTACGATGTCGCCCTATCAGCATGGGGAAGTCTATGTCACTGACGATGGCGCAGAGACCGACCTCGATCTTGGCCATTATGAGCGCTTTACCGGCGTTCCATCGCTGCAATCTGACAATGTCACGTCAGGTAGAATCTATCAGTCGATTATCACCAAAGAGCGCCGCGGGGATTATCTGGGCGCTACGGTGCAAGTCAT
>JABMNS010000320.1 GCA_013204445.1 Sphingomonadales bacterium | reverse complement strand
GTCAAACAGCCTAACCCGATGGCCAGCTGCAACCAATTGGTCCGCACAGGCGAGCCCGGAAAGGCCTGAACCAACAATAGCAATTTTCATAACATATGTCTTTCAGCCGTATGGCTTTTTGCGGAATAAGTTCACAGGGCTGAACCATCTAAAATCGGTCAGCCAAGCTCTTCGAGATTTGGTTTTCACCAAGGTGGTTGGAGTTCGCAATATGTCCCAACGGGCGAGAAGAATAATATGAACAATGCTAATGCTTGGCATGCAGGCGGACGGTCAAGGACATGATGCCTCGACCAAACCCGATTGCACCCGGACAAGAGAGCGTCTGGCACTATCCCCGTCCGGCGGTTGCCGAGCCGTGCCCGGCGCGGATCATGATCGAACACCGCGGACAGATTGTCGCCAATACGCTTAGAAGTGCGCGCACCCTGGAGACCAGCCATCCACCGAGCTATTATATTCCGGCATCGGATATTAGCTCCGGTCTGCTGCGCCGGGCGGAGGGAAGTTCCTTTTGCGAGTGGAAAGGCGCGGCAGTCTATTGGGATATGGTAATCGGCGATATCATATTGCCGCGGATTGGTTGGAGCTACCCCAGCCCCAGTGCCGATTTCTTGATCTTGCGAGACCATGTCGCCTTTTATGCCGGGCCGTTTGACCGGTGCAGTGTCGATGGGGATACTGCGATCCCGCAGCCCGGTGATTTTTACGGCGGCTGGATAACCAGTAATCTCGCTGGCCCGTTCAAAGGCATACCCGGAAGCCGGGGATGGTAAAATTGTGACCGACAATAGCAGCGACTACAAGAACCACGCCGTCCCGCACAGTCGATTGTCCCGCCTGAGTCATTTCGGCCGGTTGGCCGGTGGGGTCGCGGGCGGCATGATTGCCGAAGGTGCGCGGCGATTGGCTGATGGTGAACGCCCGGCTATGCGCGAAATGATGTTTACGGCGGGTAACATGGCCAGAGTTGCTGACCGGCTTTCGCATTTGCGTGGGGCGGCGATGAAGCTCGGGCAAATGATCTCGATGGATGCAGGAGATATGCTTCCGCCAGAACTGACCGAAATTATGGCGAGGCTGCGCGATAATGCCCACCGGATGCCGCCACAGCAATTGCAGCGGGTTCTGGAACAGCAATGGGGGCAGAATTGGCGCAAGCGATTTGCGTATTTTGGAGCTGCACCAATTGCGGCGGCATCCATTGGTCAGGTACACAGGGCAAAGACGCTGGACGGCCGCGATCTTGCGATTAAAGTTCAATATCCGGGCGTAAGAGCAAGCATTGATGCGGATATAGACAATGTCGCGACCTTGTTGCGGCTTTCAAATCTGTTGCCAGTTGAACTGGACGTTGCACCGCTATTGGCCGAGGCCAAAAAGCAGCTTCATCAAGAAGCTGATTATGTCCGGGAAGGTCGATATTTGACGATGTTTGGTCAGCTACTTGCCGAAGCGCCCGATTATGTCATTCCTGTTCTCGATGATGAATTTACCAAGGATCAGCTGTTGGCGATGAGCTTTGTCGAGGGCAAGGCGATCGAGACTCTTGTCGATGCGCCGCAGGAAGTCCGTGACGCAGCCATGCGTTTGTTGTTCAAGTTGGTAATGCGAGAAATATTTGAATTTGGGATCATTCAGTCGGATCCTAATTTCGCCAATTATCGCTATCAACCGGACACAGGAAAGCTCGTGCTGCTCGACTTTGGTGCGACTAGGCGGATCGAGACCAAATTAGCCGATGGTTATCGGACGCTGATCGTTGCGGCTCTGAATGGTGATCGGGACAGGGTGCGTGAGGGAGCGGTAGCGACCGGCTTTGTCGGCGCGGCAGCAATCTCCAGGCATCGCGACCGGATCGATATGATGATTGATGTCGTTGTCAGCGAACTCAATCGCCCCGGCAGGTTCGATTTTGGCGATCGTGGTTTCGTTGGCAGATTGCGCGATCAGACTATGGACGTGGCGGCAGACAAGGCGGCATGGCATATCCCGCCGACTGATCTGCTCTTCGTACAGCGTAAAATCAGCGGCATAGCGCTGCTCGCGGCCCGCTTGAAAGTCAGGATAGATATCCGAGCCTTGGTCGCCGAACATTTTGCGATCGATGCCGGCGGCGAGGCGGATGACTAGCCCGTATCGGCTTATCATCGCTTCAACGATCCAATATCTTTCGTGACGCGTCGATGCGCAGCGAATTTTCGAAACCGCTTTCTAGATCGCAGCAGCCATATAGCTGGCTTGATTGATCGCGGCCTTGGCGTCGAGTTCCATCGCTTCATAGGCACCGCCGACCAGCTCTGCCGACATATCTTCTGCAAGCAGATCATCATAAAGCTCCCGCAACGGGTCCTGACCGGCGCAGATGATGATGGTATCAACTTCCAGAAGCTCGGGTTGTCCGCCTTGTAAGACATGCAGCCCGTCATCATCTATTTTTACATATTCAACGCCGTTCATCATACCCACGCCGCGTCGCGTCAGCGTGATGCGATGAGTCCAGCCGGTCGTCTTGCCAAGACCTGTTCCGACACGGCTATCCTTGCGCTGCAACAATGTGATTTCACGATCAGACTTCACCACTTTCGGTTGTACTCCAGTCACGCCGCCGCGCGGGTGATTTTCAAAATCTACCCCCCATTCTGCTGCGAAGACATCACGGTCGACGGCGCCTGATACACCAGCATGACTGATCAATTCCGCGACATCAAAACCAATGCCGCCAGCGCCGATAATGGCGACCTTCTGGCCAACCGGTTTGTTGTCCTTGATCACGTCAACATAACTGACAACCTTTGCATGATCGATGCCATCAATATCGGGCGTACGCGGCTTGATACCAGTCGAGACGATGACATGGTCAAAACCCTCGTTTTTCAACATTGCGGTGTCTGCTTTGACATTGAGCCGAAGGTCAATATCATGCACTTCGATCATCCGGTTATAATAGCGAATCGTTTCGTAAAATTCCTCTTTGCCGGGAATGGTTTTCGCCAGATTGAACTGACCGCCAATTTCCGAAGATGCTTCGAACATTGTTACCGCATGACCCCGCTGAGCGGCCACCGTGGCATAGGCCAGGCCAGCCGGCCCGGCGCCAACAACAGCAATGCGCTTAGCAATGGTGACCGGCTCATAATTTAAAATCGTTTCATGACAGGCGCGAGGATTGACAAGGCAGGTCGTCAGCTTGCCCATAAACGTGTGATCCAGGCAGGCCTGATTGCAGGCGATGCAGGTGTTAATCTCATCCTCCCGCCCTTCAACGGCTTTGCGCATAAACTCGCTGTCGGCGAGCAGCGGCCGCGCCATGGACACCAGATCGGCATCGCCTCGGGCGAGGACCTCCTCAGCGACATCCGGCATATTGATCCGGTTGGAGGTGATGACAGGGACGCCAACCTCTTTGCGCAATCGGCCTGTCACTGAAGTAAATGCGGCTCTTGGCACCATTGTGGCAATCGTCGGCACTGCACTTTCGTGCCAGGTAAAATGGGTGGAAATGATCGTGACACCCGCTTTTTCCAAAGCTTTGCCGAGCGCAATAATTTCATCCCAACTCATCCCGCCATCCAGCATGTCCATTGCGGCAATACGGAAGATGATGATGAAATCCTTGCCAACAGCTGCGCGTGTTTGCTCAACGATCTCAAGAGCAAAGCGCATTTTATTATTAAAAGACCCGCCATATTCATCTTCACGAAGATTGGTTTTCTGCACTAGGAATGTCGATATCAGATAGCCGGCCGAACCAATGATCTCGACACCGTCATAGCCGGCCCTTTGGGCCATTACTGCGCAGCGGACATGATCTTTAATTTGCTTTTGAATGCCGGCCTTGTCGAGTTCATTGGGGACATGCTTGGCAATCCGGGATCGAACGGCAGAGGGTGCGACCATCTTGGGGTTATTGGCAAGCGGACCAGGGTGCAGAATCTGCATACATATTTTTACATCAGCGGCGGCACCATGAACGGCGTCCGTGACCAGCCGATGTTTGGCTGCTTCCTCATCACTGGACATGACAGCACCGCCCATCGATGCTTCTTCATTAGGCGCAATCCCGCCAGTTATGATCATGCCAATATTGTTCGCCGCCCGCTCTGCAAAATAGGCGGCCATTCGTTCAAAGCCGCCATCCATTTCTTCCAGCCCGGTATGCATGGAACCCATGATTGAGCGGTTTTTAATGGTGGTGAAGCCAAGGTCGAGCGGTTCAAGTAATTTAGGATATTTCATAATTGTACTTCTAGCGGCATTTTTTTTGTTATCCCATTATCCAATATGTTAACGTCTTCACAAAGTTATTGTCTGGGATGGGCGCAAAAGTCGACATGACAGATATATTCGCTATCGACCAGTTCTCGGGCCCGACTGCAGATATGTAAGGACTCGTAAGACATCTTCTGTAAATTCCTGAAGCAGGAAGGAGATGTATCGATGACCAAGGAAGGCGAGCGCGAAGTACAGTGTAAATTACGTATATTGCAGTATGCTGACAGGGCAGGACATGTTGCCAAAACCGTTCCTAAGAACCCGTCCCACCAGACAATGGACCTGATATCGGCATTGCGAACATCCATAAAATCAATATTCCACTCGAAAAGTAGGTTTGTAAAATCTGTCCGCAGTTCACACTGCGGCCCTAATCCATTTGCTTCATCCTCTTGCAAAGCTATGGTTTCGGCAGACAGGGAGTATGTAATATTATGAGTGTTGAGTGTTTGAAGCACTTCAAGTTAATGGTTTTTGCAACTGTGATGGGTGTCTTGGTTACGCCGATGCCTGCATCAGCGCAATTCGGCAGTCTTTTTGCCAGCAAATCCAAGGAAGAGACAAACGAAGAGCCTGCAGCGTCTGAAGACCAAAAGGCAGTCTCCGAATCTCAAGACGAGGCAATCATCGCAACGGATGAGAATAGCGGGGCTACCGAACAGGCGGGCGCCAATTCTTTCGACACCTTATGCGGTAACGGGCAAGGGAAGCCGGGTGAAAACGAAGTCAGGAAAAAGCGCAAAGGTCTATTTGGCGTCGCCGACCGGATGGCGAGCGTTACCAGGAATATCCCGTTGGTAGGCGATTTTCTGGTGGATAGCGCCAATAACCTGTCCCAGTCGGTTTCGTGCCGGCTCTATCCGGAAGAACAAGAGCAGGCCGCAGAAGCGACTCAGGAAGCCACCGAGGGCGGCGAAATCGGCAAAACCGTTGAATGGCAAAGCTCGGTTCGTGAGAATGTGTCAGGAAGCTCGACGATTTCCTCAAAAAACGCATTGCCCGATGGAACACCGTGCATGGTTCTCGCCGATATCGTGATCGTTGATGGCGAGGAGCTGAGAGTGTCGAAAACCATGTGCAAGCTGGCCGGTGGTGCCCGTTACACGATCATGAAGGCATGATCTGAGTTAAGATCATCTTGTCGGCGAGAAATTGATTTAATCGCGCCCGCCAGCTGCAAACTGTCGCGATAATGAACCGTTTCCCCAATTGATACAAATTACGACAATTTTCTTCTGTTCTGACAAAGCTCAGCGACAACTGGCTTTTGGAACAGCATTCATGACGGAGAGAACAGACTGTCTCCCTGGAATGGAACATAAGGAAATTAGACATGAAAAAAGAAATTTGGATCTCTAGTGCCACAGCATTGCTCATGGTTGGCGGTATCGCCGTTTCCTCTCCCGGTGAGCGTGGCATGCGGGCCGATACCAATAGTAACGGAGTGATAAGCCGGGCCGAACTAATAAAGTTGCTGGAAAACCGCTTTGCCAAAATTGACGTGAATGGCGGATTGCGGGCCACGCTTATATTGCCGGTTGGCTGAGTGAGGGGCTAGTCGCCTAACGACCTGGCTGACGGCTAGTTTTCGGTTGCTTCCGGTTGCAGCTTTGCCGCCGGATCGGCAATGCCATCGGTCGCCAATTCGGCATCAATATCCTCTTCCAGCGCCTTGACCGCCTTGTCGGCGGCTTCTTCCAGAGATTGGGATTCTTGTTCGATCTGGTTCTCCATTTCGGCGATAGCTTCGTTTCCCTTGTCTTCAACCGGGGTTTCAGAACAGGCCGCAAGGATCAGCGCGGCCGGCAGGATGAGGTTGCGAACTCTCATTCTGTTGGCGCCATGGTCAAATCCGCATCATCGTTCGCGATGATCGACAGCACCGTGCTCCAGGCCGCGACATTCTGGCGCAATTGTTCTGGATCGATCTTGTCTAGCGTATCATCCGGCGTGTGGTGCAGGTCAAAATAGCGCGTACCATCCTGTTGCAGATCGATGACCGCGAGATTACTATTCTTGATGATCGCCTGAACATCCGCGCCGCCACTGGCTTTCTGTTGTCCGCGCCCGATTCCAAGCGGCTGCAGGGCCTGTGCTATCTCGGTCGCGACTGATGAAGCGCCTTCGGGGAGGTTGAATTCCACCCTCCAGACCCGGTCCGCACCGAAGTCCGATTCCATCGCGAGTACATGATTTTCGCCTTTATGGGCTTCTCCATAAGCCTTGCCGCCCCAGATTCCGACTTCTTCTGCGCCAGCCCAGAGCAGTCGGATGGTTCGCTTTGGTTGACCTGCCGCCATGACCTGCTTGGCCGCCGCTGTGATGATCGCACAGCCAGCGCTATCGTCAATCGCGCCAGTACCAAGGTCCCAGCTGTCGAGGTGACAGGCGATCACTATCATGCCGCGCGACGGATCGCTGCCTAGCAGTTCAGCAATCACATTGCCCGAGGGCTGCTGTCCGATATTCTGCGGGGTCAGCACCAGGTTGAGCTTCACCAGCTTGCCGAGCGCGAACATCCTCGCCAGATTTTCGGCATCTGGAATCGACAGCGCGCCCGCCGGTATAGGCGTCACGCCCGCTTCGAAATTGGTGTTACCGGTGTGCGGATTGCGGTGATGGTCTGTCCCGGCCGAGCGGATGATGATCGCCGCCGCGCCTTTCTTGGCGGCAATATTGGGACCGACAAAGCGTGCCGGTCCGAAGGCACCATAGCTTGACCCGTCCTGGGTCGGTTTCATATTGTGGCTAACAAAGGCGATCTTTCCGGACAGGCTGGCTTCCTGTGCCGCGATCAAATCGGCCAGCGTCGGGAAATAGACAACCTCGGCGCTCAGTCCCTTGTCGCCGGTGCTGGCGCTATTGCCGAGTGCAGTGATTGCAAGCGCCTGCGGAAAAGGGCTGATCACAGCCGCCGTCTCTTTGCCCCTTATCCAAGTCGGCATCATATAAGGCTCGCTGCGGACATTGCTGAACCCCAGCGCGTTCAGCTTGTCGACAGCCCAAACGCGCGCCCGCGCTTCGGCTTCGGTGCCCGCCTGACGGGGCCCGATCTCGGTGGTCAGGCCCTCGACAATGTCATAAGCGACTGTATCGTTCAGCGCCTTGGCCTGTATCGCCATTAGATCATGATTGTCGGCCAGAGCGGAGGTGGATAGGAACAGCGCGGTTGCGCCAGCGAACAGGATCGTTTTTTTTCTCATGAATGCGGACTAACCCGCCTTTTGCGCTTTGCCAATGGTCTCTTGCGACTGGCGAGCGGAATAGCTACATACGCTTTGAAATTAACCCGTCATCCCGGCGAAAGCCGAGATCTCCTCAAACCGAGCGTTAAGCCGCCTGAGATTCCAGCTTTTGCTGGAATGACGAGCAACATCGAGAGCGAATCCAATGGCCGTCCAATATAGCTATGTCATGAAAGGTCTGACCAAGACCTTCCCCGGCGCCCCGAAGCCGGTTCTCGACAATATCCATCTGCAATTTCTGCCGGGCACGAAAATCGCCATCATCGGCAAGAACGGCGCCGGTAAATCGACGCTGATGAAGATCATGGCTGGCCAGGATGACGAATATCAAGGCGAGGCCTGGGCAGGCGAGGGCATTCGCGTCGGCTATCTGGCGCAGGAGCCGCAGCTTGATGACAGCAAGACGGTCAAGGAAAATGTCATGGACGGCGTCCGCGAAGTTGCGGACCTGGTCGGACGGTTCAACGAAATTTCCAACATCATGGGCGACCCGCCGGAAGATGCGGATTTTGACGCCTTGATGGAAGAAATGGGTGAGCTGCAGGAAAAAATCGACGCGGTCGATGGCTGGACCCTCGACAATCAGCTGGAAATCGCGATGGAAGCGTTGCGCTGCCCGCCCGGTGAAAGCCCGGTAACCGATCTGTCCGGTGGTGAGAAGCGCCGGGTTGCGCTCTGCCGCCTGCTGATCGACAAGCCGGAAATCTTGATGCTCGATGAGCCAACC
>JABMNS010000319.1 GCA_013204445.1 Sphingomonadales bacterium | reverse complement strand
ATATTCGGCAACGCCGCGTTTCAGGCCCTCGGCATAACCGCGGCCATCCCGCCAGGCGTTGCGGCCGGCCGTCGCGAGCAGCTCATTACCTCCGCCCTGCAGCGGCAGTTCGGGGGGGACCGCCGCGCCATTGAACCATTTGGTAAAAAGCTCGTTGGCACAGACCAGCCGGCCAGCCCGGTCGGTAATGGCCAAACCGATAGCCGATTGATCGGCGACCATGCGGGTAACCGCCCAATCTTCGGGATCGGCAAGGTCCTGATCCGTAGCTATATTTTGCGGACGCAGAAAAAGGCCGACTCCGGTCAAGCTGATCATCAGAGCGAGAAAAGCAATGATCAGGGAGAGATTCTGCACTTGCCAGTAGAGTAGCCCGGCCGAAGCTAACGCCGCAAGCACAAGCAACGCGGCCCTTGTCCGCACATCGGCCTGCGCCTTGCGCGTACTGGGGTTCAGCAATCCGGTCTTGTTCTGCGCTTTACTGACCATCGCCGGCCCTGTCGGCGCGGATTCTGCTCAACCGCCCTTTCCGTTTCCGTCCAATCCACCAGCGCCATCCAAATGAACTGATCAAATAGCCGGTGACGGCAAAAAATATCGCAAACAGCAAAAACCCGAATGCGGTCACCCCGGCTTCGCGCACCAGCCAGGTCAGCCATTGGCCAAATTCGCTTTGCATGTGAGTGTTGATCGGCTGGCCGGCGGTCATCGCATCAATCTGCAAGACAAATTTTCCGGCCTGATTCGCCGCAGCTATCCAGAACGGATAGGTCAACGGATTGGTGATGAAAGTGGTAATCGCTGCAATCGGTACATTGGCGCGGACCGGCAGCGCCAGGAAAACCGCCGCAAAGATCTGACCCACGGGGATCAGAAAGGCAGCCAACATGCCCAGGGCAACGCCACGCGGCACCGAGCGCCTTGTAAAACGCCACAGCTCTGAACGCAGAAAGCGATGGGCGATCGGTTTGAGAAATTTGTTCCGCTCCATCCCGGCACGGGTTGGCATTTTTCTCTTTAGACAATGCACAACGTACATGATTGAGCGCGCAGCAAAATCCTTGTCATGAATATTGGGTTTGTGCTCAGCCATGTTCGCGCATCAGCCGACCCTGCTGCCTTTTCCAGTCTCGATCCTTTTCGGTCTGCCGTTTATCCGGTGCTTTTTTGCCTTTGGCCAGCGCCAGTTCTAGCTTCGCCCGTCCCTTGCTGTTGAAATAGATCGACAGCGGCACGATCGTCATGCCCTTGCGCATTACCGCGCCATGCAGCTTGTTTATCTGGCGCCGGCTAAGCAGCAATTTGCGCGGGCGCGTTGGGGTATGATTATACCGGTTGCCATGGCTCCATTCCTGAATATTGGCGTTGATCAGCCAGACCTCGTCATCCTTCACCTCGGCATAGCTTTCGGCGATCGTGCCCGATCCAAAGCGTAGCGATTTCACTTCCGTACCAGTCAGCATGATTCCGGCTTCAAACTTGTCGTCCAGAAAATAGTCATAGCGCGCGCGCCGATTTTCGGCGACGACCTTTTGCTTGTCAAATTCCTCCGGCCGCGGTTTAGCCATCAGATCAACCCAGCCCCTTCCAGAGCAGCGTCCACGGCCTTGCGACTGGCTTCGGACGGCGGTGTCATTGGCAAGCGCAGGTCGGTCGAGAAATCGACAAGCACCCGCGACATAGCATATTTGATCGGGCCGGGAGACGCATCCGAGAACAAAGCCTTGTGCAGCGGATAGAGCACATCATTCAGTTCGCGCGCCTTGACATAGTCGCCTGCGGCACAGGCGGCCTGGAACTCGGCGCATAATTTGGGAGCGACATTGGCAGTAACGGAAATACAGCCAACACCACCGGCTGCGTTAAAGGCCAGCGACAGTTCGTCGACCCCCGAAAGCATCACGAAATCATCGGCACAATTGAGACGATGCTCGGTGACCCGGTCGAGGTCGCCACTTGCGTCCTTGATCGCCACCACGTTGGACAGCTTAGACAATGCCGCCACCGTGTCGGGCATGATATCAGTTACCGTCCTCGCTGGAACATTGTACAGAACCAGCGGCAAATCGACATTTTCCGTCAGGGCGGTAAAATGGGCGGTAATGCCTTCCTGATTGGGCCGGTTATAATACGGGGCGACGACTAGGCCCGCCGCTGCGCCGCATTTCTTTGAGAAATTCAGGTGCAACATGGCATTGGTTGTGTCATTCGAACCGCAGCCAGCAATAACCGGTACCCGGCCAGCCGCCTGCTCGATGCATATTTCGATAACACGATGATGTTCGGCATTTGACAATGTAGACGCTTCGCCGGTTGTCCCGCAGGGCACAAGGGCGCTGCTGCCCTGGTCGATCTGCCAGTCCACCAGAGCGCGAAACTGGTCTTCGGCAAACGCTCCGTCGCGAAAGGGGGTCGCCAGAGCCGGAATTGAGCCCGAGAACATCTAATAATCCTTTATGTTACCCTTGGAAATTGGCAAAGCCTACCCCAAGTCATTGTCAATATTAACGGTGATATAGTT
>JABMNS010000318.1 GCA_013204445.1 Sphingomonadales bacterium | reverse complement strand
TTGTCGCGCGGGGTGAAGGCGCGCAGGGCGTGCTGCACCCTGTTGCCGAGCTGGCCCGCAACCTCCTGGGGTATGTCGACCGGGTTCTGGGTGACGAAAAAGACGCCGACGCCTTTGGACCGGATCAGGCGCACGACCTGCTCAATTTTGTCTTCCAGTGCCTTGGGTGCGTCGTCGAACAGCAGATGGGCTTCATCGAAGAAGAACACCAGCTTCGGTTTTGCCGGATCTCCGACTTCCGGCAATGTTTCGAACAGCTCGGCAAGCAGCCAGAGCAGGAAGGTTGCATAGAGTTTCGGGCTGCGCATCAGCTGATCGGCAGCGAGAACATTGATATAGCCGCGACCCCGATCGTCGCATTTGATGAAATCATCAATCTCCAGCGCCGGTTCTCCGAAAAACTGGCCAGCGCCTTGGCTGTCCAGCTGCAGCAACTGGCGCTGAATCGTGCCGACACTGGCCTTGGTCACATTGCCATATTTGGCGGATAATTGCTTCGCATTTTCCGCCGTATAAGCGAGCATCGATTGCAGGTCGTCGAGGTTCAGCAGCAGCAATCCTTCTTCATCCGCAAAGCGGAAGACGATATTGAGCACGCCCTCCTGCGTCTCGTTCAGATCCATCAAACGCGCGAGCAGCAATGGTCCCATTTCACTAATTGTGGTGCGGATGGGGTGGCCCTGCTTGCCATAGAGGTCCCAGAATATTGCCGGATTGTCGGAATAAGCATAATCGTCCATCCCCAGTTCTTTGGCGCGGGCTTCCAGCTTGTCAGCATGTTTGAATTGCGGTGATCCCGCCATCGAAATGCCTGCAAGGTCACCTTTTACATCGGCGACAAAGACCGGCACGCCATTGGCGGAAAAGCTCTCGGCCAGTCCCTGCAGGGTGACCGTTTTGCCGGTGCCGGTGGCCCCTGCGATCAGGCCGTGGCGGTTGGCACGGGACAGGTTGAGGCTTTGCCGTTCACCACCGGCCAGTCCGAGAAAAATTTCTGTTGCACCGGTCACAGGCGGTTCCCCTCAATCATGTTGCAATCAAACGCCATAGCTTGACGTAAAAAAAAGGCCGACGTCAAGCGCCGGCCATTTTCTGTTACACGTGTTTAAAAGCTTTTAGCTTTCCTGCAGGCGAACTGCGACAAATTGCGGATCGCGAGCGCCGCGACGAATCTGCAGCAGTACCGCTTCACGGTTTGCGCGTTTCGCGCTGTTGATCGCACTATCCAAATCAGATGCGGTGGCCACTGGCTGTCGGTTGACACTGGTGATTAGAAATCCACGCTTGATCCCCTTCTGAGCGGCATCGCTGTTCGGATCGACCGTCGACACGACGACGCCCTTTTGTGTCGATGCAACACCGATCTGCCGCGCGATAGCTGGCGTCAGATCGACAACGGATAATCCAAGAGCCTCGGCGGTTGCCTGCGCACTGACACCATTATCAGCCTGACCCATGGCATTTTCTTCGGCATCCGGGTCGAACGAATTGCCGGCCAGTTCCTCTTCCGACGGACGTTTGCCAAGCTTGGCATTTACCTTGATCGCTTTGCCATTGCGAATCAGTTCGATCGGAACATCGGTGCCAATGGGAAGATTGGTCACCAGGTAGGACAAGGTCTGGTCGGGTGTGACCGTCTTGCCGTTCACCCTGGTGATTACGTCACCCGCCTGAATGCCGGCTTTTGCGGCCGCTTCATTGGGTTCTACCCGCTGGACAAATTCACCCAGGTTTTTCTCCAAACCGAGAGAGTCTGCCAGATCTTCAGAAAGCGCGCTGATCTGTACGCCGAGATAGCCGCGCTCGATCGTCCTTCCCTTTTTCAGCGTTTCCACAATGGGTGCCGCCACTTCTGCCGGAATGGCAAAACCGATGCCGACGTTGCCGCCGGTCGGGGAAATAATCGCATTGTTGATGCCGATGACATTGCCGTTAAGATCGAACATCGGGCCACCGCTATTGCCGCGGTTGATCGATGCATCAGTCTGCAGAAAGCGATCATAAGCACCGCCTTGACCAGTATTCCTGTGGATTGCGGATAATATGCCTGTGGTCACAGTTCCTCCAAGGCCAAATGGATTGCCAATGGCAATAACCCAGTCGCCTACCCGGGCGCCGGTGCTGTCGCCGAACTTGACAAATGGCAGGGGCTTATCCGCTTTAATCTTGAGCACCGCGATATCGGATGCCGCGTCGCGACCGATGAGCTCGGCCACATATTCGGTGCGGTCCGGCATGATAACGGTGATTGATTCGATGGTCGCGTTGCGATTGCCTGGTGCAACAACATGGTTGTTGGTCACGATATAGCCATCTGCCGAAATGATGAATCCGGATCCCAGTGACTGGGCCTCGCGGGTTTGTTCACTACCGCCATCGCCTTGGCGATTTCCGAACAGGCCGTCAAAAGGTGTGCCCGCAAACGGATTATTATTACTCACACGGACGCGCTGGGTGGTCGAGATATTGACCACGGCAGGCTGTAATTGTTCAGTCAGGTCCGCAAAGCTCATCGGCGCGCCTGCCCGCGGTACGACGTTGCGCATCACTGAGCTGTCATTGGCGGCGGTTTGTGCTCCAGCCGGGCCAATGCCGGCCAAGGTTGCTGCACTGCCGGCAAAAAGCAAAGCTGCTGAAATTCCGTAAGCGTAACGCACTATTATCTTCCTCTCAAATTTCCGGCGAAACAGATAGATGTCTGCCGCCAGATCCGTTCAAAATCACTGAGACAATGGCGCAATTTTCATGAACGGAAATTGAATATTAGCATATTTGTTCATCGATCATAATCGCAGAACTGTGGGATATGTTCGATGCCAGTATATTTGGGTGCGACCAAAGTGTTTCGCAAGCCGGAATTCGCTGTTTGGCCGAAAAAAACCGGCTTCATGGAGAAAAGGTGACTTTTGCAGTCGAATGCCTTTGCCGGAGCTTCCCTCAAACGCTAAAATTCAAACGGACCGTCAGATGCAAATTGTGGTTTTCCGGAAAATCCCAAGGCATCATTGGCCAAATGTGTGTCGAAAAATTCGTGGACTGACGCGATTTTGCCCTCTCGAAACGAGAATATATGCGCATAGCGCTGGTCGTAGCGTTGACCGTTTCGGGTCATGCCCCTAGCTTCCATGATGGCGGTTGCCCCGTCCGGCCCGTCGTTCATTATTCGCCATTTTACCGCAAACTGGAAGCGCTCGAAATCCAGCGCCTCGAACACGGCGGGCAGAACCTGCTTCAGCGCGGCAAAGCTCTCGTACCGCCCCGAGATTATCGTATTTCCTGACACATTGTACACGACATCCTTATGATGTAGCGCCTCAAATCCATCGATGTCCATGGCTGACAAAGCGGTATAATAGGCGTCAACAATCGTGCGGTTTGTATCCAAAGCGGCTTACCGGCCCCGGAACTGACGCAAATATTCATTGTCAGGCGAAAGTACGAATGAACTTTGCGGATCATTCGGACCGCCGCCTTGGAATGTCGTTTCATAGCTCTTCATGGCGCGGTAGAAATCATAGAAATCCGCATCTTTGCCAAAGCTCTCGGCATAGGTTCGCGCAGCGCTAGCATCGGCTTCAGCGCGAATGATCTGAGCCTGTTTTGCCCCTTGCGCACGAATCGTGCGCGCTTCCTGATCACGCGCCGTCCGCATTCTTTGATATGCGCTGTCGAGCGGTGTGCCATCGGGCAAGTCGGCCCGTTTGATACGCACGTCGACAATCTCTGCGCCATATTGGCGCGCAACCCGGTTGAGACCGGCCTGGATATTGTCCATCACCTGGCCACGTTCCGGACTAAGCAAAGCGGCAAACGGACGTTTGCCGAGTTCGTTTCTCAGAGCAGAGCCCAGAATTGGCCGGAGTTCTTCCGAAACCCGTTCTTCGCTGCCGGCTGCAATATACATGCGCAGCGGATCGGTGATCCGGAACCGGGCAAAGGCATCAACCTGGAGGCGAAGCTGATCGGTGGACAGCACCTGCTGCTGCTCCATCTCGACGTCGAGGATACGTTTGTCGATCCACACGATCTGCTCAAAAAATGGTATTTTGGCGATCAGGCCTGCGCCGGTTTCACCAAAAGCTTCGTCAGCCTGGTAGCGGTTGACGATTCGCTTGGGTTCGCCAAGCTGGACAACGACGCCTTGCCGCGTTTCAGGCACGATGACGATGGTGTTGAGCAAGATGAACAGCCCGGCGATGATGATCACACCAAGTGCAACGGGGTTTTTAAAAATCTGTCCCATTATTTGCCCTCCACGGTTGTAATCGCGGGTTGCTGCGCGCGTTTCTTCAATTCCGGCAAGGCTAGATAAGGCGTAACGCCTTTCACTTCGACAACCGTCTTGTCGACCTTGGACAAGACACGCTCCATTGTTTCATAATACATCCGCTGTCTTGTCACCGTCGGAGCAAGCCGATACTCCTCATAGACCTTGTCAAAGGCGGCAGATTCGCCTTGAGCCTGCGCGGTTAGCTGTTGCGCATAAGCACGGGCTTCGTTGAGATAGGTTTGCGCTGTTTGCTGAGCGGCGGACACTTCTTTAAACGCATCGTTAACCGCAGCCGGAGGATCGGCTTTCTTGATGGCAATACCGCGAATGACAACGCCAGCGCCGTAGCCATCGAGCAGTTGTTGCATATTCTGTTCCACCTGCTGTTCGATTTCGGTCCGTTCGGAACCAATCGTGTCATCCAGCGTGAAATTCGCCACCGCTGCCCGCATCGCGGATTCGGCGACTTCCTTGATCGTTTCTTCTGGTTTGGCGATCTGGAACAGGAAAAGCTCTGGCGCCTTGATGTTCCAACGCACCGAATAAGCAAGATCGACGATATTCTGATCGCCGGTTAGGATCAGCTTTTCGGATTCTCCTTCGGGAATGTCGATCGTCCGGATGTCTTCGACGTCAAGCTTTGTTACCTGCTCCAACGGAGTGGGAAGCGAAAAGTGAAGGCCAGGTTGCAAGGTCCGCGAATAGGATCCCAAAAATGTTACCACGCCGCGTTCTTGGGGGCTGACACGGTGGATGCTGGTCAGCAGAACCCAGAGGATGACAAAGCCAATTGCCATGAGGGGCCACCAGGATCGGCCGCCCGGGCCCTTAGGAATGCCGCCCCTGAAACCGCCGCCCGTACCTCTTTTAAACAGTTCTTCAAGAGAGCTGGAACCCTTGCGGCCGCCGCCCGAAGGCGCGCCGGGAGGGTTGCCCCATGGGTTGCGCGGACCGCCGCCATTTCCGCCATCGTTGCCGTCGTCACCATTATTGCCCCAGGGGCCGGCCATGTTCAATATTGCGCCCAAAACTGATTTGCGGCGCGCTTCACCGTTAATATTATCATTCATAAGTTCTTTATAGGTAGCACGCGGCCAGAAAAACAGTGTCAATCCGAGAAAAGTGTAACTATGTCGATCCGATGACAGATATTTCTACAATCGAAGCGGCTCTTGACGGCGTTGCCAAGGGCCGTTGCAGCGCTGTAAAATTTGCGCAAGGCCGCATCACTCTGGTGCTCAACGTTGGCGGTCTGGATGTGCGTGAGCGCGGCCAGATCGAGATTGCCGTGAAAGGCAGTTTGCTGGCCTTGGAGGGTATCGAGAAAGTTGATGTCGCGATGACGGCCGAGAAAGTCGAACGCCGTCTGATCGCAGTGGCGAGCGGCAAGGGCGGTGTCGGCAAGTCTACACTTTCTGCCAATCTAGCGATTGCCATGCAGCGTATGGGCCGCAAGGTCGGGATGGTTGACGCTGATATATATGGTCCGTCCCAGCCCCGACTGCTCCACTGCGAGGGACGGCGGCCCGAGGCCGAAGGCAAGCAGCTGATCCCGGTGCCCAATGATTATGATGTGCCGGTGCTGTCGATGGGCCATCTGGCGAAACCCGGGCAGGCCATAGCCTGGCGCGGCCCGATGGCGGGCAAGGCGCTTGAACAGCTGATCGACGCGCATTGGGGTGATGTTGAGGAGTTGATCGTCGATATGCCGCCCGGCACCGGTGACGTTCAACTGTCGATGATGCAAAATCACAAGCCGGTTGGCGCAGTGATCGTTTCGACACCGCAAGATCTGGCGTTGATGGATGCAACCCGGGCGGTTGATCTGTTCAATCAGGCTAAGATTCCGATCATCGGCATGGTCGAGAATATGGCGGGCTATCAGTGTCCGCACTGCGGCGAGATGAGCGATCCTTTTGGCGCGGGTGGCGCTGAAGCCGCCGCCAAGACGATGAGCATGCCTTTTCTCGGCAGAATTCCGCTGGATATCGAGATTCGTAAGTCCAGCGATGGGGGCACGCCGCCAGCTTGCTCCGACGATATGCACGGGCAGGCTTTCCGTGATATTGCCAAAAAGCTCACGACATGGTTGGATAACCAATAGCCGGAAGGAAGGGGCGTCATGCTGCTGGTAAGCGATCTGGAAATAGCCGCCTTGCTGACGTCGACACGGCGAATCGCTCTGGTCGGCGCATCGGCCAGATCCGAGCGTGCAAGCAACCGGATATTCAAGTTTCTGCTCGAGCAGCGTTATGATGTGACGCCGGTCAATCCCGTTCTTGTCGGACAAACATTACATGGTGTGCCGGTGGCTGAATCGCTGGGCGACATCGAAGGCGACATCGATATGGTCAACATTTTTCGGAGTTCCGCAGCCGCTGGCGATGTGATCGACGAGGCCATTGCGATTGGCGCCAAATCGATCTGGATGCAGCTTGGCGTCATCAATGAAGCTGCTGCCCGGCGCGCGATCGACGCAGGGCTGAAAGTCGTCATGGATCGTTGCCCAAAAATCGACATTCCCCGCTTGGGCCTGCTAAAGCAACCCCATGGCGGCTGAACCAGACATCGAGCAGCCGGAGAATGCATCCACAGGATTGAATCGCCGCAAATTCCTGATCGGAGGTGGCGTCGCGGGCGGTCTGGTGGTCGCTTGGGCTCTTTGGCCGCGCAGCTATGAGCCCAATGTCGCCGCGACCGAGAATGAAGAGGTTTTTGGCGCTTTTCTGAAAATATCCGAAGATGGGCAGGTCACAGTGATCGTGCCGCAAAGCGAAATGGGGCAAGGTGTCTATACCGTCCTACCGCAGATCCTAGCCGACGAACTGGGCGCAGACTGGCGAACCGTTGCGGTTGAGCCCGCGCCGATCAATCCACTTTACAGCAACGGCTTGCTGGCCGAGCAGTGGGCAGAAACTCTGATGCCTGCGGGCACCGAAAAATTGGCCGAACAGGCCGCCGTCCGATGGGTTGCGCAGAATGTGGCGATCCGCGAACAGTTCATGGTGACGGCCGATTCTACATCAATTCCAGCCTTCTCAGAAAGTTTCCGCGAAGCGGGTGCGGCGGCGCGCGTCTTGCTGACCAAGGCAGCGGCGGCCCGATGGGACGTCGCCTGGGAAATCTGTACGGTCGAAAATGGTATTATCTCGAACGGCAACAAGCAATTGCGGTTCGGTGAACTGGTTCGCGATGCAGCCACCCAAAGCTTGCCCGATCCCGTGCCGCTCCGGCCAGCCGGTGCAGGCAATTTGATCGGACAGGATGTTACGCGTCTTGATCTGCCCAGCAAACTCGATGGCTCTGCCAATTTTTCCGGTGACATCAGGCTGCCGGACATGGTGTTTGCGGCGATAAGGCAAGGACCGATTGGCGATACAAGGTTGAAATCCTTCAAACGCGAAGGTGCCAGCAAAATTACTGGATTTATCGACATTGTCGAAGGTGAAAAATGGATTGCGGCTGCGGCTACCAACTGGTGGGCCGCCAACCGGGCATTGGACAGTATGAGTCCGGTTTTCGAAACCAAAGGATTTCTGGCCGATAGCGACAAGATCGACACGGCCTTGCGAGAGGCACTGGACAACGGGCCGGGGATTAGATTCCTGTCGCGCGGCGACACAAAAGGCATGTTTGATAAAGAGAATGTGTTCCAGGCCCGCTACCAAGCCGATGCTGCGCTGCACGCGCCGATAGAAACGCGGACGGCTACGGCAGAATATAAGGATGGCGCTCTGGAACTCTGGATGGCTACTCAGGCGCCGGTTGCGGCGGTTCAGGCGGCGGCCAATATGTTGAATATCGGCCAGGATCGGGTGACGCTTTATCCGATGCTCAGTGGCGGGTCGTTCGATCGCAATCTCGACAATGATATCGCCGGCCAAGTCGCCCAGATTGCGAAGCAAATGGGGCGACCGGTTCAGCTCGTCTGGTCCCGCGCCGAAGATCTGATGCATGATCATTACCGGGCACCCAGCCAGGCACGGCTGGATGCTGCCATGGCAAAGGCCGGCCGTGTGGAAGCGATGCAGATCAAAATCGCCGCGCCACCATCTGCGCGGGAACAGGCCAGACGCATGTTCGACGGCATGGACAATGTAGAAGCGATGCGATCCGCCATCGGCGAAGCTGATATCAAGGCAATAGCCGGACTGGATGTGCCCTATGATATTCCCAATCTGACCGTCGACCACCATAGCGCCTTTGTCGGCGTGCCGACCGGTAACTGGCGCAGCAATGCCCATAGCAGCAATATCTTCTATCTCGAATCGTTCATCGATGAGCTGGCTGCAAAGGCCGGCATAGAGCCCTTGTCCTTCCGCATGCAGATGATGAACAACCAACCAAGGCTTGCCCGCTGCCTGACCGGCGTGGCCGCGATGGCCAGATGGGATGGTGGCCTGGATCGTAGCGGCCAGGGCATCGCCTGTCATAGCATGCGCGGCGGCTATATTGCCGTCATCGCTAGCGCGAGCAGAGGGGGCAGTGGTCTGGAGGTTCGCCGCATTTCGGCGACGGTCGACATCGGCCGGATTATTCATCCAGATATCGCCCGGCAGCAAATTGAAGGCGGGATTGTGTTCGGACTGGCGATGGCGCTGGGCAGTGCGACCCGATTTCAACTGGGACTACCAACGGTAAAGCGGCTGCGCGATCTTTCCTTGCCGCGGCTGGCTGAAATTCCGCCAATCCAGGTCGAATTTATCAGAAGCGAGGAAGAGCCAGTGGGTTACGAAGAACTTGGTGTTCCAGCGGTCGCTCCTGCTGTTGCCAATGCGTTATTCTCAGCAACCGGGCTCCGGCTCCGGCAATTACCACTTTTCGGGGAAGTATCATAAATCATGCGTGAAACAGGACCATTGCCAAAGGATCATCCGCCGGTTGCGGTGACGAAAATCGGCGTTTTGCTGGTCAATCTGGGCACGCCCGATGCACCGGACAAGCAGGCGGTCAAACGTTATCTCAAGGAGTTTCTGTCGGACAAGCGGGTGGTCGAGATTCCATCGATCATCTGGCAGCCGATTTTGCGTGGCGTGATTCTCAACACCCGTCCAGTAAAATCCGCTGAAGCCTATCGTCTGGTCTGGACCGAAGACGGTTCGCCACTTGCTTTCTACACAAGAAAGCAGGCCGAAAAGCTCGCTAGTAAAATCGATAATGTGATGGTGGACTGGGCGATGCGCTACGGTAATCCGAGCATCGGTTCCCGGTTGAATGAAATGAAAGCGGCAGGATGCGATCGCATATTGATCGCGCCGCTCTATCCGCAATATAGCGGTGCCACCACTGCTAGCGTGCATGATGCGGTGTTTGACGCGATTGCCGCCATGCGTTGGCAACCGGCGATCCGGCTGCTGCCGGCTTATCATGATGACGAAGCTTATATTGATGCACTGGCGGCCAGCCTGGAGCGCGATATTGCCGCGCTCGATTTTGAACCGGACGCGATTGTTGCCAGCTTCCATGGCATGCCGCAACGCACGCTGGAACTGGGTGATCCCTATCATTGCCATTGTCAGAAGACCGCCCGGATGCTGTCGGAGAAAATGGGCAAGGAGCTGGTCGTGGCTTTCCAGTCGCGCTTTGGCCGAGCGAAATGGCTCGGCCCAGCGACCGATGAAGTGTTGGAGTCGCTGCCTGGACAAGGGAAGAAGAATATCGCGATTTTTGCGCCGGGATTTTCCAGCGATTGCTTGGAAACCTGCGAGGAACTGGCGATCAGGGGCAAAGAACAGTTTGAAGCTGGCGGCGGCGACAAATTTGCCTATCTGCCTTGTCTGAATGACAGCGATACCAGCATTGAGATGCTGGAAAAACTGATGCGGCGGGAATTGTCCGGGTGGATTTAGGGCAGTCCGAAATCTTTCATCCGCCAGTCAAGCGCAGCATCACGATTGCCGGGCATCAAACATCCATTTCCCTAGAACCTTTGTTCTGGGATATGCTCAAAGCGGCTTCCGATCGTCGCGGTCTGCCGGTCAACGCATTGGTTGCCCGGATCGACGTTGAGCGGATCGCAGCGGCGCAGCCGCCGGGTCTTGCCACTGCCATACGCTTGTGGCTCACCAATGATCTGCTTGGAAAAACGCTTCAAGCCGACTAAGGGACGCCCATGAACTCGACCCTTCTTGTTATGACCGGCGGTGCAATTGGCGCTGCAGGGCGATATCATCTTGGTCGGCTGGTATTCCACTTGGGTGGCATGGGCTTTCCTTATGGAACTTTGGTGGCCAATGTGACCGGCGGCTTTCTGATGGGCGTGCTGGCTGGCGTGCTGGCACGCAGCGATTTTGTCGATGAGCCTTGGCGGCTTCTGCTTGGCGTTGGCCTGCTAGGCGGTTTTACAACCTTTTCGGCCTTTAGTTTGGAAGTTCTCAATATGATGGAGCGAAGCGAATGGGGTACCGCAATCGGTTACGCCCTGCTCTCAGTCATCGGTTCGGTGCTGGCATTATTTGCTGGCCTTATGACGATTAGGGCGCTGGCATGAGCGGTTTTGATCCCACCGCCGAAAGCGGCTCCGAAGAAGAAGAACCCCAGGGTTCTGCGAAAGAGCAGAAACAGGCGCTGAAGACACTTGATGTCCGGCAATTCACGGTTTCTGCCGATGATGATGATATCCGCGTTGACCGCTGGTTCAAGCGGCATATGGACGATGTGCCGTTCAACATTGTTTCGCGCTGGGCGCGAACCGGGCAGTTGCGGCTGGATGGCAAAAGAGTCGCGCCGGGTGATCGAATCCAGGCCGGCCAGATATTGCGCGTACCGCCGCAGGAAATCGAACGGCCGGGCCGAGTCCCGAAAGCCAAGACGGATTTGTCGCAGGATCAGATTGATTTTGCTCGGGAACTGGTGATTCACAATGATAAGGCCGCGATAGTGGTCAACAAGCCACCCGGTCTGGCAACGCAGGGTGGCAGCAAGACGACAACTCATCTCGACGGTCTGCTCGACGCGCTGACCTTTGATGCGAAATCGCGGCCCAAGCTGGTTCACCGACTCGACAAGGACACCAGCGGGGTGATCCTGCTGGCGCGCTCGCCTGGAGCAGCTGCCTTTTTCTCCAAGCGCTTTTCCGGCCGCGACGTGCGCAAGGTCTATTGGGCGATTGTAATGGGCGTGCCGGAAATTGCCGATGGGGTGATTGACTTGCCGCTTTCGAAGCAGCCAGGTTCCGGCGGCGAGAAAATGCATGTCGATGAAGAGAATGGCCAGTCGGCCAAGACGCGCTACCGGATTATCGAACGGGCTGGCAACCGTGCTTGCTGGGTCGAATTGCAGCCCCATACCGGGCGAACCCATCAGCTGCGTGTTCATATGGCGGCGATCGGCCATCCGATTGTCGGCGACGGCAAATATGGCGGCAAGGATGCGTTCCTGACCGGCGCGATCAGCCGCAAAATGCATTTACACGCGCGACGGCTGCGGATCGAGCATCCGGACGGGCACAATCTCGACGTGACGGCGGAATTGCCAACCCATTTTGCCGAAACCATCGACAATCTTGGGCTCGATTTGATTCTGGGTGATCTGCCGCTTGACGAGAAGAAGCCGGCCGGCAAAATGGTTCGCAAACAGCAGGCCAAGGCGCATGCCAAGATGATCCGCAAGGACAAGCGCGGCGAACGCCGCGGTCGTGGCGACAATGAAGGCAAGCCGACCAAGGCGGGCAAGCCAAGCAAGCGGGAACGCCCGAATGCGGGCAAGGCAACGCACAAGAAAAACATGCCGCACAAGGCAAAAGTCAAACAGGCCCTCTACAAGAAACCCAAATAATGCATCCCGACCCCGCTTTTCGATGGCCCAAGTCTGCCGAACTACGAAAACAGGCTGCTGCTGCGCTTGACGCCACGGAGTGCCGGGCCATGGCCCATCTTATGCAGGAATTTGGAAAGACATGACCAATAAGCTCGCTCTGTTCGACTGTGATGGCACGATGGTCGATAGCCAGGCCAATATCTGCGCCTCGATGGATCAGGCATTTGAAAAACATGGCCTGATCCCGCCCGATCATCATCTGGTGCGGCGGATTGTCGGCCTCAGCCTGATCGAAGCGGTCGGCCAATTGCTTCCCGAGGGCGATGCGGCAATCGTCGCGGCGGTGACGCAATCTTACAAGGATGGCTTTTTCGAGCTGCGCCAGAGGGGCGGCGTGCATGAACCGCTTTATGATGGATTGCTCGAAACATTGGAAGAATTGGAAGCATCCGGTTGGGTCCTGGGTGTGGCGACAGGCAAGTCGGATCGCGGTCTTCAACATGTGCTGGAAACACACGGCTTGTTGGATCGATTTGTGACGCTGCAGACAGCAGACCGGCATCCGTCCAAGCCGCATCCGGCGATGGTCGAACTGGCTATTGCCGAAGCCGGTGCAGCGCCAGAAACCACGGCGATGATAGGCGATACGAGTTTTGACATGGCGATGGCGGTCAATGCCAGGGTGCGCCCGGTCGGGGTCGACTGGGGTTATCATGACGAGCATGAACTGATCGAAGCTGGCGCAGAAATAGTCGCGGCCAATATGGCCGACCTGAACGGAATACTGAACCAATGAGCAAGCCGATTGACGAGCAGCCCAAATATATCCCCGATCCGGTGAAGGAAAAGCAGGCGAAGGCAGTGCATTTCATGGTCAGCATGATTCGTCTGCTCGGAGTGGTAATGGTGATGCTGGGCTTGGCGATCGTTCTCGATCGTTTGCCGCCGGTGCCGGGCCCGGCCGGCTATGTGCTGATCTTTCTCGGTCTGGCGCAAATGTGGGTCGCGCCGGTCTGGATCATCCGTAAATATATTCGCGCGCGCGTCGCCGAAGAAGAAATGGCCAAAGCGGTCGAAAGTGCGGACAAGCAGTGAAACGCTTTTACAAGAAGGTATCGGTATCGCCGGTCGGCGACGCCTTTGCTATCTCGCTCGACGGGCGTCCGATGAAGACACCGCAGCGTAATCCGCTTGCCGTGCCGCGATCGGGTCTCGCCGATGCGATTGCAGCGGAATGGGCTGCGCAGGTGGAGGATATCATCCCCGCGTCAATGCCGCTGACCGGACTGGCGCAAGGCGCGCTTGATCAGGTCGACAATGAACGCGACCGGATTGTCTCCCGCATCGCTGCATTTGCCGACAGCGACATGCTTTATTATCGTGCTGACCGGGGCCAGCAGGCGCTGATCGACCATCAGGCGGAACATTGGGACCCGCTGCTTGATTGGGCGCGGCAACATTATGATGTCGACTTCAATCTCATTCACGGCATCCGATATGAGGCGCAGCCGGAAGAGACGATCGCGCGTCTGGCCAGCGTGGTCGAGGCGCAGGATGGTTTTACCGTCGCTGCGATGCTCTCGCTTGTCGGCCTGTCCGGCTCGCTGATCGCTACTCTGGGCCTCGTGGAACAGACGCACGATACCAAGACGCTCTGGCCGTTGGTCAATCTCGAGGAGCTTTGGCAGGAGCAGCAATGGGGCCGCGACGATCAGGCCGTAGCGACGCGCGATATCAAGCAGGCAGAGTTCCAGGCGGCGGCTCGCTTCCTCGACCTTTCCCGAAGTTAGTTTTTCCCTTTGTCCCGTTTTTCCGTTAAAGGGCTGAAACTGTAACGGAGACTGCATGACAACCGATTCCACTCTATGTGTCACGCCCGCTGAAGCGGTCGCGTTGCTTGAAAAACTCTACGCTGAACAAATCGAAATCACGGCTGCCCGCTTTCGCCGCTATGCGACCGCCAAACTGGCCAAGGATGATCGTCAGCAGGGTCTTTACCCGCAGATCAGTGTCCAGATTCCCGCCGATCAGGCCACCGAAACTAGCCATCTGGCATCCGGACATTTGGCCGATATCAACACCTATCGCACGACGATTACCGAACCGAAGCTCTATCGCGCCTATCTGCTCGATCAATTGCAGCGTATCACCACCAGCTTCACCTCGAAAATCTGGGTCGGGCTTTCCAACACCCCGATTCCGCTGGCCTTTGCGCTGGAAGATGCCGGTGCCGGCCTCGACCGGGCGAAGAAGGAAAAGCTGTCCCATTATTTCCACACGCCCAATCTGGTCAAAACCAATGACGAAATTGTCGATGGCGGCCAGATTTTCCAAGGTGAGGAAGCCTCGGCGCTCGCCTTGTTCACCGCCGAACGGGTAGACTATTCACTACACCGGATCCGCCATTATTGTGCGACCGATCCCGAGCATTTCCAGCCGTTCATCCTGTTCACCAACTATCAGCGCTATGTCGACGAATTTATCGAAACTGGCCTGACGGAGGTGAAATCCGGCAAAGCGACCATGTTGGTCGAGCCAGGCAACCGGATCACCGCGAGCGATGGCGAGCCCTCCGCCCCGCCGATCGCCAAACCGCCGCAAATGCCCGCCTATCATCTGGTGCGCAGCAACGGCCGTCCCGGGGTGACTCTGGTCAATATCGGCGTCGGCCCGAGCAATGCCAAGACGATCACCGACCATCTTGCGGTGCTCCGCCCGCATGTCTGGCTGATGATCGGCCATTGCGGTGCGCTGCGCCGGACCCAGCGGCTCGGCGATTATGTCCTCGCCCACGCATATTTGCGCGATGACAATGTGCTCGACGATGTGCTGCCGCCCAGCATCCCGCTGCCGACGATCGCCGAAGTGCAGCTGGCGTTGACCCAGGCGGTGCAGGAAGAGACCGGAATCGATAAGTCAAAACTCAAGCAGCAATTGCGCACCGGTACCGTCGTGACCACCGGCGACCGCAATTGGGAGCTGCGTTTCGAACAGATTGCCAAGCGGCTCAACCAGTCCCGCGCCATCGCCATCGATATGGAATCGGCGACGGTCGCGGCCAATGGCTATCGCTACCGCGTGCCCTATGGTACGCTTCTCTGCGCCTCCGACAAGCCGCTACACGGCGAAATCAAGCTGCCGGGCATGGCCGATGCCTTTTATCAGGAGCGCGTCGGACAACATTTGGCGATAGGGCTTCGCGCCATCGACCTGCTGGCGAAAGAGGCAGATGCGGGGACCTTGCATAGTCGCAAGCTGCGGAGTTTTGGCGAGCCACTGTTCCGGTGATGCTGATCCTCTCCCCTTGAGGGAGAGGACAACGAAGATTTAGGGCCGCAGCTTCAGCGAAGGCGGTTAGTTGGAGTCGATGAGGGGTGGTCGCGCCTCACCTAAATCCCTCACTAACGATCTCATCGAAGTTCATCCCCCAATCCCTAAAGCCGCCGCTGCTTCCCGAATCCTTTTCGCTTCCGCCCCATCATTCTTGAACGCCTTCAACCCGCGATCCAGCGCTTGCTTCGCCTGCACCGTCTGGCCCAATTGCATGCGGCTGCGCATCAGCATGATCCAGCCGGCGGCATCCTTGGGATTGGCCTGCAGGCGCTTGTCGAGGCCATCGACCATATTGGCGATCATCGCTTCCTGCTGGCCGGGGGGCAGGGCGGCGGCTTCTTTCATCTGCGCGCGGCTGGGGCCGGGAATGGCGGCGGTGGCGACCGCAGGGCCATCGGTAGAGATGCCGCCGGTGGGTGCAGCTGGCGCAGCCTTGGCCAGACGGGCGGCGACATCAATGCCTTCATTCCCCGCCACCTGACCGATCACCCGGCGGATGTCGGCAGCATATGGCGCGTCGGCGGGCGTGTCTTCGAGCAGCGTGAACCAGTCATTGATCGCGCCCTTGTGATCGCCGGAGATATCTTTCTGCACCGCCAGAAAATAGCGCGCTCGGGGATCTTTGGCGTCATATTTCAGCGCATTGCGGAACGCGGCGACGGCGTCAGGCGGCACTTGCTGGCCATCGCTTGCCATGACCAGGGCCTCGCCCAGCATCGACCAATATTCCGGATTGTCCGAATCGAGCGTGGTCGCGCGTTTCATCGCGGTGGCCGATTCTGCAAATTTTGCGGTTTCAAAATAGCTCCAGCCGAGCATCCGCCAACTTTCTGCATCGTCAGGGCTGTCCTGCAGCTTTTTTTCCAGACCGGCGATTACTTCGTCGACACTGGGCGCCGCATCGGTTTCGGTCTCGGCAACAGGCCTGTTGGCACCAGACTCTTCATTAATGCTGCGGTAGACCTGCACCGCGATCGCTCCCAGCGCCAGCAAAGCCGCTATAATCAGTGCAATACGGTTGATATTCATTGAAGGAGCTAATTTCGCCATGGTCAATCCTCAAGCTTATTTATATCGCAATATTCCCGCGCAGCGATACGGAGCCGATCGCTGCCTGACAAGCACCGAGATAACTGTTACATTTTGCACTGGCAATGGAGATGCATTTTGGTAAGATACTGCCAGAGTTCAATCTTTTGGGTCGCGCTACAGCCGAATAGAAAGCTGATCTGGATCGCCTTGGCGCATGAGGGTGCGTTGGTCGGGGGAAGTATAAGGGGGGAAGCAAGCGCGTGTCGGACAAGTTTCGAGTAGTCATTATCGGTTCCGGACCAGCGGGCATGAGCGCTGCTGGGCGCGCTGCACAGCTGAAGCTCAAGCATGTGCTGCTTGAAAAGACTGATCATCTTTCCGACACCATTTACAAATATCAGAAGGGCAAGCATGTCATGGCGACGCCGAGCCAGCTGGTGCTGCGCTCGGACATGGATTTTGACGCGGGCAAGCGCGAGGCGATTCTCGACGCATGGGATGAACAGACCACCAATCATGGCGTGGATGTCATGTACAAAGCCGAGCCGATGAAAATTGAGGGTGAGGAAGGCAATTTCACCATTACCCTGAAAAACGGCGATACGGTGCAGGCTGAAACAATCGTGATGGCAATCGGCACGCAGGGCAATCCCAACCTGATGCGCTGCCCCGGCGGCGACAACAAGCTGGTCCAATATCAGCTCGACGATCCCGGCGAATATTATGACGAACATATCACGGTGATTGGTTCGGGCGACGCGGGTATCGAAAATGCACTGGGTCTCGCGGCCGATGCGGCGCAGAATAACGTCGTGACCATTCTCAACCGTTCGGCGGAATTTGCCCGGGCGAAGAAGGCCAATGTGAAGCTGCTGATGGAAGCGGGCGAGCAGGGCAAGGTGATCATCCGCAACGAGACATCGCCATCCGAGGTCAAGGATGGCGAATTGGTGCTGGAAACCCGCGACGGCCAGGAAGTGATCAAATGCGACCGAATCATCGCGCGGATGGGCAGCGCGCCGCCGCGCAAATTTGTCGAAGAATGCGGGATTGAATTTACCAGCGAGGACCGCGAGGCCTATCCAAAATTGTCGCCCGCGTTCGAGAGTACCAAGAAGGGTATTTACGTCATTGGCGCGCTCGCCGGCTATCCGCTGATCAAGCACTGCATGAACCAGGGCTATGACGTGATCGAGTTCATCAACGGTAATAGCGATCTCAAGCCTGCCGACGAACCGATACTCGAAGCTAAATTCAGCGGCCTGCCCAAAGGCTGGCCGGTCGCAGAATGGCTCGAATTTTTCCGCTCCAATGTCACTATCCTCAACGATCTTTCGCCCCTGCAGATGCGCGAATTCATGCTCGACAGCGAGCCGCGAAGCTACAGCCAGGGCGAGGTGATCTTCGAGAAAAATGATCCGGGAAGCTCGCTATTCGCTATTGCCGAGGGTTCGGTCGCGGTTGAAATCAATGCCGACGATCCATCGATTACCGTGCCGATTGAACAGGGTTCGATCTTCGGCGAAGTCGGTCTGATTTCGGGCCGGCGTCGCGGCGCAACGATCAAGGCGGCGGAGGATGTCATCGTCGTCGAAATCTCGCGGACGGCGGCGCTGAAACTGCAAGCGTCGGTGCCTGCGGCAAAACGCCGGATCACCCAGATTTCGACCGAACGGCAATTGCTGCAGATGTTCGGTTCGGGCCTGACCAAGGAAGATATCGCCGAGGTCGTCGAGTCCAGCGAGATCATCAATGTCCGGGCCGGCGAGGCGATTATCGAGGAAGGCGCCGAGGGCAATGATATTTACGTTATTCGCGTCGGGTCGATGGTGGTTCAGAAACAGATCGGCGGCAAACCGGTCTTTCTTTCCTATCTGCCGGCCGGTTCCTATGTCGGCGAAATGACGCTGATCGCGGGCGGCTATCGCACCGCGACGGTGAAAGCGGCGATCAAGTCCGAAGTTATTAAGATCAGCGGCGATGCGTTCAAGAAAGTGCTGGATGCCCATCCCGATCTGATGCGCAAGGCCAAGAAGGAAATGGCCGCTCGGCAGGATATCAACGCCTTTGTCGAAGCGAAAAAGGATAGTTTCTCGGGTGTCGTCGACTATTATTCCGGTGTCGCCAATTTCTTGGTCGACAATGGCATTGGCGAAGCCACGGACGTGCTGCTAATCGACGAAAATCTTTGTGTCGGTTGTGACAATTGCGAGAAAGCTTGTGCCGACAGCCATGAAGGATTGTCGCGGCTCGACCGCGAGGCAGGGCGAACCTATGCTCATTTGCACGTACCGACCAGCTGCCGTCACTGCGAGCATCCGCATTGCATGTCCGACTGTCCGCCCGATGCCATTCACCGTGGTCCCGATGGCGAAGTATTCATCGATGACAGCTGCATCGGCTGCGGCAATTGCCAGCGCTATTGTCCTTACGGCGTGATTCGCATGGACAAGGTGCCACCAAAGAAACCGAGCCTGCTGAACTGGCTGTTCTTTGGTGCCGGCCCGGGGCCGGGGGAGCCCGACAAGCAATGGGCCGCAGACCATAGCGATCCTGCGGTTGAAAAGCCCAAGAAGGCGATCAAATGCGACATGTGCGCCGGGATAAAGGGCGGGCCTGCCTGCGTGCGCGCCTGTCCGACCGGGGCAGCGATCCGCGTGGCACCGGAAGAGTTCCTCACCGTCTCCAAGCTTGAAGCGGAGGATATATAATGGCGACCCAGGCAATGTCCGCCCAGTCTGGCCGCAAGAAAGTCGTGATGCACGACGGATTTCTTAAGCACGCCGGTTTCCGCTGGCTGAAAATTTCATCCGCGATCATGCTGATCTGCATCGTCAGCTATAT
>JABMNS010000317.1 GCA_013204445.1 Sphingomonadales bacterium | reverse complement strand
TACTGATCAGCAAATTGATGATAATATTCGGCCTGGACGCGGGCGCCATTGACCTGCGCGTCCTGCGCCATTTTCTTGAATTTATCGAGCATCTGCACAGCATTGCCACGCGCGCGGCTGTCTATCCGGTTATCGCGGTCCGATCCACCACTGCGGTTGCCCTGGGGGCGATTATTGGTGTTCCGGCTGCGCCCACGGCGGCCGGGCTGACGATTGTTCATCAAATTTTAGGTATCCTTATACCGCTAATAAACTTGGTCTTTCTCAAGTCATAGCCACACTCTAGTGGCGATTTCGCTGCAGACGACCCGTCCACAGCGGCCCATTCAAGACAAATGCACGCCGAAAACCAGCAACATTATCAAGTTGGGGGCAGGCCAGTGATTTAGGGAAAAGCCAGAAATCCTCTGCGCCTGCGCAAGTCTTAGCGACTCGCTTCGGCAAAACCAAGCCCTTTTTACCGGCGGAGGACCAACAAACGGTCGTTGCTACCTAAATCTTGTTTTAATTCAACATGGTAGCCACTTTTTATCGCTATTTCCGAAACCGGATTTGCCTGATCAAAGCCGATTTCGAGCAAGGCTGTTCCGGTTGGCGAGAGCAGCTTTTCGAGGGCGGGGATGATGATCCGATAATCATCCAGCCCCTGTTCTCCGGCGAACAGGGCTTGGTGGGGTTCGAAATTCGCCACATCGGCGGACAATCGGGCGCGGGTTGCGACATAGGGCGGATTGGCAAGGATTAGGTCAAAACCCGATCCGAGAGAGCCCGTCCAATCCCGCAGCGTCCAATCCAACAGCAGGAATTTAGCACGATCAGCCAATCCGAGTGCATCGGCATTATTATGGGCAATCTGCAAGGCGGCAGCGCTGGCATCCATTCCCAGACCCTTGGCTTCCGGAAATTCATGCAAGGTTGCGAGCAAAAGCGCGCCACTGCCGGTACCCAGATCGACTATCCTGTAAGGATGCGCGGATGCGAATATGCGGACCGCCTCCTCGATCAGCAATTCACTGTCGGGCCGCGGAATCAGGACATCGGGCGTGACCTGAAAGTCGAGACCCCAGAATTCCTTCTTGCCGATAATATGAGCAATCGGTTCGGATTGCTGGCGCCGTTCGATCAAGGTGGAAAATTCGGCTAGCGCTTTCAGCTCAGGCAGTTTGAGCAGTAGCTCCGACCGCTCCATCTGCAAGGCATGCGCCATCAGCAACTCCGCGTCAAGGCGAGGACTGTCGGAAACTTCCGCCAATATCAGAGCCGCTTCACGCAGTGCGCTGGCTGCATCACCCATCCAGATTGGCGAGCCGGCTGGCTTCATCCTCCGCGATCAGTGCGTCGACCATTTCCCCGAGTGCCGTGCCCTCGATGATTTCGGGTAGCTTGTGCAGCGTCAGGTTGATCCGGTGGTCGGTCACCCGCCCTTGCGGATAATTATAGGTGCGGATGCGCTCGCTGCGGTCGCCGGATCCAACCATCGATTTGCGCGCTTCGGCTTCCTCGCTTTGCACCGCAGCCCGCTCCTGTTCATAGAGCCGCGCCGCCAGCACCTTCATCGCCTGCGCCTTGTTCTTGTGCTGCGACTTGCCATCCTGGCATTGCACGACCAATCCGGTCGGCAAGTGGGTGATGCGTATCGCGCTATCGGTCTTGTTGACATGCTGGCCGCCGGCGCCGCTCGCCCGGTAAGTGTCGATGCGCAGGTCTTCAGTGCGGATCTTGATATCCACTTCTTCGGGTTCGGGCAGGATTGCAACCGTCGCAGCCGAGGTATGAATGCGTCCACCGCTTTCCGTTTCCGGAACCCTCTGCACCCGGTGCACGCCGGATTCAAATTTCAGCTTGGCAAACACACCCTTACCTTGGATGTTGGCGACGACTTCCTTGAAGCCGCCGACTTCCGAGGCATTGGCGGAAATCATCTCGACCTTCCAGCCCTGATCATCGGCATAGCGGCTGTACATGCGGAAAAGATCACCTGCAAATAACGCCGCCTCGTCACCGCCGGTGCCAGCACGGATCTCGAGCATTGCCGGTCGATCATCGGCGCTGTCCTTCGGTAGCAATTGCAGCGCAAGCGCATATTCCGCGGCGGCCAGTGCCTTTCGGACGCCGTCCACTTCGTCAGAAGCCATCGCCTTGATCTCGGCATCATCGCCTGCCAGCATTTCCGCGAGGCTCTGCTGCTCGTCGCGCAGGGCTTTAACGTGCGCGGCGGCCTTGGCAACCGGCTCGATCTCGGCATATTCTTTGGAGACAGCGACAAATTTATCGCTGTCGAGATCACCCGATGCCATCATCGCCTGCAACTCGGCAAAGCGCGCCTCTATCTGCGCCAATCTCTGGGGGGTAATGCTGGTCATGCAGTCAAAGCCTCGACTAGCCCACTCAACACAATCTCTCGCTGATCGCCGGTTACCAGATTTTTGACCGCCGCCACACTGTTGGCCAATTCATTTTCGCCGATAATCACCACATACGACGCACCTGCGGCATTGGCCTTTTGCATCCGCTTTTTCATATTGCCCTTATAGGCCATCTCACAGCTGATGCCGGATCTACGCAATTCGCCCATGAGTTTCATCGCCGCTGCTTCGCAACCATCGCCTAACGGAACAAAAATGGCATCGGGGCCACATTTTTCGGGCTCATCCAGCAACATCCCCAATCGCTCGATCCCGGCAGCCCAGCCAACCGCCGGCGTATGCGGCCCGCCGAGCGATTCCATCAAGCCGTCATAACGACCGCCAGCCAGCACCGTGCCCTGCGCGCCGAGCCGGTCGGTAACAAATTCAAAAGCGGTATGGCGGTAATAATCCAGACCCCGCACCAGCCGGCTGTTGCGCGTCCAGGCAACTCCGCAGGCATCTATACCTTCGGTGACTTGTGCAAAAAATTCTTTCGCCTCGGTCGACAAATAGGCATCAATATCCGGCGCAGCATCGGCGATCGGACGGTCCTGCCGTTCCTTACTGTCGAGAATCCTTAGCGGGTTGCGCTCCAGCCGGTCCTGACTGTCCTCGGACAACTCCGTCCGGTGCGCCTGAAAATGTTCGACCAAGGCATCGCGCCAGGCATCCCGGCTTTCCGCATCGCCCAATGTATTGAGCTGCAAGGTCACGCCATCGTCAATGCCCAGCTCCTTCAAAAGCTGATCGGCGAAACACAATAGTTCGACATCGGCGGCGGCTTCGCCTGCGCCAATAATCTCCGCATCGAGCTGGTGAAACTGCCTGTAGCGCCCTTTTTGCGGGCGCTCGTAGCGGAACAGCGGTCCGTGCGCCGACAGTTTAAGCGGCACATGCTGCTGCCAGCCATTGCTCAAGAACGCGCGGCAGATTCCGGCGGTAAATTCGGGCCGCAGGGTCAGGCTGTCGCCGCCGCGATCCTCGAAACTATACATTTCCTTCGACACGACATCGGTGGTCTCGCCGAGCGAGCGGGCAAAGACGGCTGTCGGTTCAAATACCGGCATTTCCACGCCCTTGAAACCGAAGAGCCGCCGCACGCGCTCGAACGTCTCGACCACGTGGCTGAACCGCTCCTGATCTTCGCCAAATATATCCTGTGTGCCGCGCACCGGCTGGGGTGTCTGTATCTTTGCCATGGGCAGCCTTTAGACGGTGATCCGGAAAAGCGGAATATGTTTTTCATGTCACCGGCCCTCTCCCGACCGAAATGGAATTTCGCAACCACTATTCGCAACCACTAGACGCCACTGACAAAAAGCTTCATTTGCGAATGCAGCCAACTCAGAGGATTTTCTTCTCATGCGTACCGCCGCCTTACTAGGCTTTTTCCTGAGCCTGACAATTTTCGCGCCCGCTTCGGCGATGCCCGACAGTCTCAGCAAGCCGCAATATGTCGCGCCGCAGGATATCATCCCCGCGCCGCAGGACATCGCCTATCCCAGCACTATAACCCTGACGGTCGATGCGCGCGATCATGACCAGGGAATATTCCACGTCACCCAGACAATCCCGGTAGCCGAGCCCGGCCGCCTGACCCTGCTCTACCCCGAATGGCTGCCCGGCAATCACGCCCCGCGCGGCGAGATTGAGAAGCTCGCCGGTCTCGAGTTTACCGCCAACGGGCAAAAACTCCCATGGGTCCGCGACGATGTCGATGTCTTCGCCTTTCACCTGACGGTTCCTGAAAATGTCAGCGCGATTACCGCGAATTTCCAGTTTGTCTCGGCAACCGCCAGCAGCCAGGGCCGCATCGTCATGGCGCCATCCATGCTCAATCTGCGCTGGCATCAGGTGTCGCTCTACCCGGCCGGCTATTATGTCCGCCAGATTCCGGTCGAAGCGACGGCCATCTATCCCGATGGCTGGCAAGCGGCGAGCGCCCTGCGTCCGAAATCAACCACTGGCAACACAATCGTCTATGAAAAAACCGACTATGATACATTGGTCGACAGTCCGGTTTTTGCCGGACAATATTTTCAAACCTATCAGCTGACCAGTCGCGCCCATCTCAATATTGTTGCCGATGACGCAAAATTTTTGCAGCCTTCAAAAGCACAGATCGCTCCGCATAGCGCGCTAGTCAAGGAAGCGGAAGCACTCTTCGGGAGCCATCCCTATGACCGCTATGACTTCCTGCTCGCGCTAACCGATGAAATGGGCGGCATTGGCCTGGAGCATCATCGTTCCTCAGAAAATGGGGTGAACCGCGAATATTTCACCGATTGGGATGGCGGGCCCGGCCGCCGCAATCTGCTCCCCCACGAACTCACCCATGCCTGGAACGGCAAATATCGCCGCCCGAAAGGCATGTGGACACCCGATTTTCGGCAACCGATGCGCGGCAATTTGCTGTGGGTCTATGAAGGGCAGACGCAATTTTGGGGCTATGTGCTGGGCGCACGGTCCGGACTCTATTCAAAGCAGGACACGCTCGATGCCTTCGCCGCCATCGCCGCCGGAATGGACCAGCAGACCGGGCGGAGCTGGCGTCCGTTGATCGACACTACCTTGGATCCGATCATCGCCGCGCGGCGGCCGAAGCCTTGGGCCAGCTGGCAGCGGTCCGAAGATTATTATAATGAAGGTCTGCTGATCTGGCTCGAAGCCGACCAGATCATCCGCCGCGAATCGGGCGGCAGGAAATCGCTGGACGATTTTGCCCGGACTTTTTTTGGCGGCAAAAATGGCGACTGGGGTGTGGTCACCTATGAGCGGGAAGATGTTGTCGAAGCGCTTGGCCAAGTCCAGCCTTATGACTGGAATGGGTTTATTGAAGAGCGGGTTTACCGAACCGGACCCGAAGCGCCCAAAAATGGCCTGTTACTAGGTGGCTATCGGCTGGTCTTTGTCGACACGCCAAGCGCCTTTATACTGGCCAATGACAAGCGCCGAAAACAGCTCGACCTCAGCCACAGCCTTGGCCTAATCATGGGTGGCAAGGGGACGATAAAGTCGGTGACCTGGGACAGTCCGGCGTTCAACGCGGGTCTGAAATCCGGTCTCACCATCTCGGCTGTCAATGGCAAGGCCTATAGCGACGAAGCGCTTAAGCAGGCAACCGAGGACAATCGCGGCGGTGAAGGCAAGATTGAAATTTTTGCGAAAAATGGAGAAGCCTATCATAATTTTATGGTCGACCATTCCGGCGGCCTGCGCTATCCGGCGCTCGAGAAAATCACCGGAGAGGGTGTTGATCAAGATGGGGGCATAGACCGGCTATTGGAGCCGATAACCAGATAAGGATCACCTTGTTCCATGGACATTAACAAAATCCCGATTGGCGATAACCCGCCAGAAAGCCTGAACGTCGTTATTGAAGTGCCGGTTGGCGGCGAACCCGTCAAATATGAATTTGACAAGGCATCCGGCGCGCTGTTTGTCGACCGTATCCTGCACACCCCGATGCGCTATCCAGCCAATTACGGCTTCATCCCGCACACTTTGTCACCCGATGGTGACCCGCTCGATGCGCTGGTTGTGGCACGCTCGCCATTCATGCCCGGCTGCGTTGTGCGCTGCCGGCCGATTGCTGTGCTCAACCTCGAAGACGAGCATGGCGGCGATGAAAAGCTGCTCTGCGTGCCAATTGATGCGACATTTCCGTATTATCGCAAGATCGACGAAGGCAATGATCTGCCCGAAATCGTGATGCAACAAATTGAGCATTTCTTCACCCATTACAAAGATCTCGAACCCGAAAAATGGGTGCGGGTTGGCAAATGGGGCGATGCCGATGAAGCGCGACGAATCGTGCTCGAAGCGATCGAACTGGCAAAAAAAACCGTATCCTGATATAAAATCGGTTAGTGCTGAGCTTGTCGAAGCTCGGTCATGGTGGCAGACAGGCCCGTCGTCAGGCTCAGGGCTAACGGAACAATATTATGAAAATATCTATAGTCGTTCTCGCGCTTTCAATGACCGCCACCTTGGCGGCCTGCGCGACCCCCGAAACCCGGGTTCGCAACGGGCTGATGAGTGCGGGATTATCCGCGCCCATATCGGCCTGCATGGCGGACCGGATGGTGGATCGCCTGTCGCTGGGGCAACTCAGCAAGCTAAACGGTCTTGGCAAGCTCGGGAAACGCAACGCCGGTGACGTGACATTCAAGGAATTTGTCAAACAGACCCGCTCGCTTCAGGATCCCGAAATCGTCGGCGTTGTGACCAGCTCTGGCGTTATTTGCGCCGTGAAATAAGGATTGCCGGCCAAACAGTTCTGCCGCCACTGGTTTTACCTGCAACCTGTCCCCGCACAGCGGCTTGGCCATCAGACAATTATCTTGAATCAGGGTGGAAATGGCCCACCATCTGTGCTTAAGCGACACGCAAGACTCGCACCTGCGACAAGAATATTTTAAAGCTCGATGAAAGGCTTCATATCTTTCCATGAATATCCATGAGTATCAGGGCAAAGAATTGCTCGCCAAACACGGCATTGCCGTTCCTGCCGGCTATGCCGCGCTCACCGTTGAAGAAGCGGTCGCCGCTGCCGAAAAACTCCCTGGGCCGCTTTATGTGGTCAAAGCGCAGATCCACGCTGGTGGCCGCGGCAAGGGCAAATATAAGGAACTGGGGCCCGATGCCAAAGGCGGCGTGCGATTGGCTAAATCAATCGACGAAGTGCGCGCCAATGCAGAGGAAATGTTGGGCAATACTCTGGTTACCATCCAGACCGGCGACGATGGCAAGCAGGTCAACCGGCTCTATGTGACCGACGGCGTCGACATCGAGAAGGAATTTTACCTCTCGATTCTGGTCGATCGGGCCAGCGGCCGGGTCGCGATGGTCGTTTCCACCGAAGGCGGGATGGATATCGAGGATGTTGCGCATAATACACCAGAAAAAATCAAGACGATCACGATTGACCCGGCACAGGGCTTCATGCCGCATCATGGCCGGACCATTGCTTTCGCGCTGCAGCTGAAGGGCGATCTCAACAAGCAGGCGCAAAAGCTCGGCAAGAAGCTTTACGACGCGTTTCTCGCGATGGATTGCGAGATGGTCGAGATTAACCCGCTGGTGGTGACCGAGGATCAGCAACTGATCGTGCTCGACACCAAGATGAGCTTCGACGGCAACGCGTTGATGCGCCATCCCGATCTCGCCGCGCTGCGCGACGAGTCCGAGGAAGACCCGGCAGAAGTCGAAGCGAGCAAATCCGATCTCGCCTATATCAAGCTCGACGGCAATATTGGCTGTATGGTCAATGGTGC
>JABMNS010000400.1 GCA_013204445.1 Sphingomonadales bacterium | reverse complement strand
GTATGGAAGCGGGCGTCGCAGTGGCCATGCTCAACCGCATGCTGGACGCCCGATCGCTGTCCGCACTTCAACCGTGGCGGCATAATCCGCTCTGGGGTTGGGGCAACCCCGTCTTCAGCGTGACCCGTGCAACAACGCCTATCGCAGGCGTTTACGCGGCACCCGGCAAAGAGTAACGCCACGGCCCAGCTATCCATCAGCAGGGCCAGTGCAAGCTGCGCACTCGCAGTTGTCGTCAGTGCTGCTTCAGCTTGACTTGGCCGTGTACGCCACTTGAGGCAGGTCTTTGAAGTGTGCATCGCAAGTCACCAGCTCTGCGTTGTGCTCCAGCGCTGTGGCGTAGATGAGGGCATCTATCGCGTGCAGGTTGTGGTCCCTGCTGAGTTCAGCTGCGTGCAATGCTACCGTTGAAGTGGGTTCAACAACTTGGGCGGTGGGTACAAGAGCCATCAGTTCATCAGCAGCTTCGCTCTCCATGTGGCGTGCCAGCGATTTGCGAAGTTCGTAAACGACCAGGGTGGATGTCATGAGCTTGTGGGCTCATTCAGCAAGCGCTTGTAGGCTTGCCCAGTCGCTGTGTCTGACGTCACCTCAACCCAACGCGCCCGGTGCGCAGCGCCACCGCCCAATCTGGCCGCTGTCGCGATTCTGCCAGATGCGCCATGCTTTCAAAGTCATACATCACGCAGCGCAAATCAATTCGCCAGCCCGCAGCGGTTTGCTCGGCTACCGCATACCTGGCGTGCGGGCTGCCGGTTTCAATGTGGTGCTTAAAAGGATGCGCATCGTCATAAGCTGGCAAACCTACGCTGCCGGGGTTGACGATGGTGATGAGGTGGCCACCTGTTGGGCTGGGCACACTGCATCATATTGATAGCGATGAGTGCTCAGTTCAGGTGGTGGAAAACGGCCCGTATGTGGTCAAGAACATCGCCTTGGGGGTACCCTTCAACGGCGCGGGTGCCAGCAAAAAAGGAATATATCCTTTGTCTCTGCGGTCACTCAAAAAACAAGCCGTTTTGCGATGGGTCACACCACGACCACAATTGGCGTGACGACAGCTGATTACGGCTGCAAGGTCCATTGACCCAAGTGATTACAACAACTGCAAGCTACAGGCGCGAGCGGTAGGCC
>JABMNS010000316.1 GCA_013204445.1 Sphingomonadales bacterium | reverse complement strand
CCGCTTTTTCCATCTGAATTACCGGCAAGCCGGTCAGCACGGACAGGGACGCGACAACGAACGGCCGTCGCTGCCCGGTCAATGCCTCAAGCACAATCAATTCCGTCAATGCGCCCTTGGCATGCAGGGCGCTGGCCTGTCCATAGGCTTCCTCAAGCGGCGTACTGCTGTCTTCTTCCGGATCGCTGGCGGACGTTACCTGTTGGGCCTGGCTTTCCAGGCGCTGGTTGACGACCGTGCGTACGGCGGCCATAACCTCCGGCGTGAAATCCTTGCGCGAGGTCAGGGCTTTCAGCAGGTTTTCGGCAACGAAACGGGCCAGATTCATGGCTGCCATCTCCGACAGCTTTGGTCGCACCACCAGGGGCACATGCCAGCTCTCGACATTGATTGCCTCATCGATAATCCGGTCCAGCGTTTCCTCACGGATTTGCGCACTCTTGTTTGCCAGCAACAGGCCGATGACATCTTCGTCAGACGTTTCGACAAGCGCATCAACCACGGATTCCGACACCTGTGGCCGCTTTGAAATCGACTTCAGGGCACCGGTTGAACTGCTTTGATTGATGATTTCGATAAGATCATTGTCGGTCAGTACCGGTGAATATTCGAGAATAGGACCAGCCACCAGCGCCTCGGCATCCGAGGCCAGTTGACGAATGATATCGGGTGGCGCATCCGCAATATCCTTGAGTGTTTCAGAAATGATCTGGCGGACGCGGACAACCTGGTCGCGGGCCAGGATCTCCAGCGCTTCATAGGCCAGAACCTTAACCTGGTCTTTCTCATTGGCCGTCAGTCCCGGTGCCAGTCTGGATATCTTGGCGGCAAGATCAGAGCGAACATCGTCATCTTTATCTCTCGCCAGCAGCAGGTCGGCCTGCGCCGGGGTGGCTTCGTTCTTGGCAACTTCGGCGCGCACCACCGGAGACGGGTCATCGGTTAAATAATACAGAATTTCGGGACGAATTTCCGGCTGACTCGCCAATTCCCTGCGAATTTCATCATCTTTATGGTTGGCAAGTTCCCTGGCCTGCTCATAGGTCACTTCCCGCCCTTTGCCGGAGCCGAATAATTTTCCGATGATGCTCTTCATAACCTGCGCCCCAGTTGTTTATGGCATTCGATCGACAATTTTCGCATGAAACTCAATTTGCCATTCCGCTTCTTCCTGGCTTAGCGGATAATCCCCGTCAACCGGTTTCAGGACGTCATTTGGCGGAACCCGCCCCATACGCTGCTGAATTTTGATGATAAGCCCGACCGGAATACCCGAAAGTCTGCAAACCGCAACTATTCCCTTGGCACTTTTGTCCGTGAAGATCCGTTGTACAATTTTCAGGTCAATTTTAGAATTTACCATCAAGGCCGCCAGGACAAAGGAATAATCAGCGGCATCCAGGGACCGGGAAATCATTTCTGCATTCAAGCGGCGGCTGTCAAACAGGCGCTGGACCATCGACACCGGGGGGGCCAGTTTGAGGAAATCCTGTGCCGCGACAGGCATTTCCTCGTCAGTCTCCAGCGCGAACTCGGCACCGTCGAGCCGCTCGCGAATAACCCGCTTCACGTCTTCCTTCATGGCTTCATCGATGTCGCTGCGCTGTTGCAACTCGTCCAGCAGATTCGCTGCAACAAATTGCGCCAGACGGGCTGTCGCCGTTTTGGGAAGGCTGGGACGGCTGACCAGCGGGGCCTGCCAAAGTTCGATCTCCTCGGCCCGGTCGACCAGCCTGTCCAGCGTGGTTTCCTGTATCTGAGCGCTGCTGTTGCCCAACAATTCGCCAATCGCCGAAATATCATCCGTTGCAACAATCGCTTCGGAAACAATTTCGTTTACGCCTTTACGCTTCGAAATATAAGTTCGCGCACCTTCCGAAGCCGGTGCCTCAATAATCCGGACAAGGTCGGCATCGGAAAGCACCGGCGAATGTTCCAGAACCGGTCCGGCGACCACGCTTTCCGCATCGCCGGCAATCTGTAAAATCAGGTCAGCGGGAGCGCCCGGGATATCTTTGATGGCTTCGGACAGGGCCCGCCGAACAGCTGTTATCTGATCTCCGGCCAGGCGCGCCAGGGCATCGTGCGACATCTGCCGGCTTTTTTCCGGAATATCCGCTGCCGGGGTTTTCAGCAATTTGGCGATTTTTATGGCAAGCTGCGACCGCACACCATCGGCCTCGTCCTTGGCCAAAATCGAGTGGGTCAGTTCTGGCGCAGCTTCGTTATTGGCAACCTGGCGACGCACTTCCGCATCGCTGTCTTCCGCCAAAAAATAGAGAATCTCGGGAGGCAGGTTTTTTTGAGCAGCCAGTTTGGCCCGAACCGCAGGATCTGCGCTTTTGGCCATCTCCTTGGACTTCTCATAGTCCAGTTGACTGTTGAGTTTGTCGACGCTCATCTTGCTATACTTCCTGCACTCAGCACGGGCCACCCATCACAGGTTTAGTCGCTATTTGGCGGTGGCGCCATCAGGAACCCGCCTTTTCCCGATTTTTTAACCGCATACATGGCTTCATCCGCACGCGCCAGCATACCGTCAAAGGATTCTTCATCTTTGGGATCGTAGACGGCAACACCGACGGAAATACCCAGGGGAAAGGCCGGATCGCCGGAAAACTGGGCCATCGCCTTGCTGGCGGCAATCAGGGCGCCGGCGCGATTGACGGTAACCTTGGGCGCTATTCCGTCCAGCCACATGGCAAACTCATCTCCCCCCAATCGGGCAATCACATCACCCGGGCGGGAGAAATCCATCAACAAATCACGCAGAAACAGGATGGCGTCATCGCCCGCCTGATGGCCATGCACGTCATTGACCTTCTTGAAATTATCCATATCCACATAAAACAAGGCCGCCGTTTCCCGGCTGCGCGCCAACCGCGACAGGCGGCGCGGCAATTCTTCCTCAAAGAAGGCCCGGCGGTTTAACAGGCCGGTCATGCCATCGGTGCGGGACAGGGCAACAATTCGCTCGTGATTGGCAATTTGCTCGTTGGCGATACCCAGTTGATTGGCAACGTCCCCAAGCAGAATTTTAAGGTCATCGGCGCGGGTCGGGGTCACGTCCTTGACCCAGATCCCGATCGCCCCGTTGATGACATTTCTATAATGCGTGGCGACAACAAAATAGGTCCAGTTCGCACCGGAAATCTGCTGAACTTCTCCGTTCGAATCCAGATCACCAAGGCTTTCATTCAGATCCTCGGTTTGGGACGTATTGCCATATTCTGCGGCGACACCAAAGGTTTCGAGCCCGGCCAGGCGG
>JABMNS010000315.1 GCA_013204445.1 Sphingomonadales bacterium | reverse complement strand
GCCTTTGCCGAACTGCTCCAGCCCAATGGCTTTTTCGACAGTCAGGTGGCCCGCATATCGGTGCCGGATTCGCTTGGTGGATCGCGGATCATCAGCATCGCAACCGCCTTGTTGCGTTCCAAGCCAATTCAGGAGCGCCTGCTCAAACAGGTCAACCGCGCGGCAGAAAAGGGAGCCGAACTTGCCTCACCGATCGTAGCGGAAACTATCCGAAATATGAGCATCGCCGATGCGGCAGCGATAATCAGTGGCGGATCACGCGCGGCCACCAGGCTGCTGCAGGGGCAACTCGGCAATAGTCTGGTCGACCGGATGCTGCCCGGCATTGGCAATGGTCTGAAGCTGTTCGACAATGAAATTATCAATCTTGTCCTGTCGCAAGCCACCAACGTTGATTTTTCCAGCATCAGCCGCGATGTGACGAACAAGGTCAGCGATGCGATCTATCGCTCGATCGGTGCGCAGGAAGAGGCCATTCGCGCCAATCCTCGCGCAACCAATGATCCCCTGTTGATGGCGGTTCTGGCTGCTCGAAAAGCGTTCTGAACCATTGCTTCAGAAGTAATAGGTCATCCCGGTAAGCGCCACGTGCAGCATCCGGTCTTCGCCGATACGGGGAACGTACAGCCCCATATAGGCTAGCGAAATATCCAGGTGCTCGGCGAGCGGCGCAGACAGGCCAGCCTTGCCGCGGATAGAATTAATTCCGGCGGCCTGGCCGCCGGAAGTCCGGTTCAGGTTGAACAGAAATTCTCCGCTGAAATCCGGCCGGATACCTCTGCTGCCAATCGGTGCGCCGCGAAAGCTGATCCGTTCGCGCAGACGGACATCCAATTGGGTCGAACCACTGACCATCCGTTCTTCCAGTCGGGTCCGGCTGCTCCAGTTCCCATCTAGAGTCTTGCCCATCGACCAGTTGAGCTGCTGGAACGGGCGTTCCTCGGCACCGGATCGGCGCTGCGCCTGATAATTTTGAAAATGACCACAGCCGATGGCAAGCGACAGATTGTCGGACACCGCGACCTGAACCGAACCCCGCGCGAAGATCTGCGCAAGCCCGTCCGCACTTTCGCTATAACGCGCACCGACCTCTGTAATGGCAGACATATGAGACGTCAGCGGAATTTTTGCAGTGGGTAATATCCATAGTTGGGCCTCTTCATCGCGCGCGCTGGCCGGATCAAAAGCAACAATTTGTGAAAAGAGCAAAATCGCTGGCACAGCAATTATTTGACGAAGCACTGGCATTGCTGACCCTTATGGCGATAGAAAGCGTTTTCCTAACCAGCAAACTGGATTCGCACCATATGAAATTCTTTGTTGATACCGCCGATACCGCGGAAATAGCCGACCTCGCTGCGACCGGCATGGTCGACGGCGTCACCACCAATCCTTCGCTGATCAAGAAATCGGGTCGGGATATCATGGAAGTGACCAAGGAAATCTGCGGTCTGACCGATGGACCGGTTTCCGCCGAAGTCATCGCGCTCGATCACGAAACGATGATGAAAGAAGCGGAAGTGCTGCGCAAGATCGCCGACAATGTCTGCGTCAAGGTGCCGCTGACCATTGATGGGTTAAAGACCTGCAAGGCGCTGACCGGCGAAGGTACGATGGTCAATGTAACGCTCTGCTTCTCGGCCAATCAGGCGCTGCTCGCAGCTAAGGCCGGCGCAAGCTTCATCTCCCCATTCGTCGGGCGTCATGATGACAATGGTCTGGACGGTATGACGCTGATCGAAGACATTCGACTGATCTATGACAATTATGCATTCGACACTGAAATTCTGGTCGCCTCGATCCGCCATCCCATCCATGTACTCGAATCCGCCCGCATCGGTGCCGATGTCGGGACTATGCCGCCCAATGTTATCCGCAACCTGTTCAAACATGTGCTGACCGACAAGGGGCTTGAAGGCTTTTTGAAAGATTGGGCAGATACCGGTCAAAACATCGGTTGATTTACCCTTCGTCATCCTGAACTTGTTTCAGGATCCCTTCAGATAGCGCTTGGTCTTTGGAGATCCTGAAACAAGTTCAGGAT
>JABMNS010000314.1 GCA_013204445.1 Sphingomonadales bacterium | reverse complement strand
GTATCATATTGCACGAAGCCATTGGCCATGGCCTCGAAGGCGATTTTAACCGCAAAGGGACGAGCGCTTTTTCCGGCAAGATCGGCCAACGCGTGGCTGCGCCCGGCGTTACCGTGGTCGACGATGGTTCGATTCGGGAACGGCGCGGCTCGCTGAGCATCGATGATGAAGGCACGCCGACGCAGGAAAATATCCTGATCGAGGATGGCATATTGAAATGCTATATGCAGGACCGGCTGAACGCGCGGCTGATGGGCGTGCCGGCAACCGGCAACGGGCGCCGTGAAAGCTATGCCCATGCGCCGATGCCACGGATGACAAACACCTTCATGCGCGGCGGCAAAGATGATCCTGCCGAACTGATGAGCCGGGTCAAAAACGGCATTTATGCCAAAAGTTTTGGCGGCGGACAGGTTGATATCGTCTCAGGAAAATTCGTCTTTTCCTGCACCGAGGCTTACAAGATTGAAAATGGCAAGCTGGGCGCGCCGATCAAGGGCGCTACGCTGATCGGTGACGGCCCGACGGTGCTGACCAAGGTGGCCGGTATCGGTAATGATATGGCGCTAGATGAAGGCATCGGCATGTGCGGCAAGGGCGGGCAATCGGTACCCGCTGGCGTTGGCCAGCCGACATTGCTGGTGGAAGGGCTGACCGTCGGGGGGACTGCTTGAGATTCTTGTGATCCGTAACTTAAACGAAAGCCGGGCCCCGACCCGGACGTGGACGGTCACAGTACAGCCGATTGGCAGACAGGCTATGCCAGCATGTTAAAGATCGGGCGATTTCTTTGATCTGGCCCGATCATATAATATCCTTCTGGTTTCAGAAGCTTGATCCCAAGGACTGGTGGACCAAGAGCGATGCCACCGACAATCTGGTCAAGCGGCGTTTCTTTGAACTCTGGGAGGAACAGAAAGCAAAAACCGCAGGCGACTTCCTATGCTCGCCGGAAACCGCGCTCGCCGCGGTCATCCTCTTCGACCAGTTTTCGCGCAATATGTTCCGCGATAGCGCCGACGCCTTTTCCACCGATCATCTCGCGCAGCAGATTGCTGAACAGGCGGTTGATTTGGAGCTCGATCAGCAATTGCCCGAGCAGCAGCGGCCTTTCCTCTATATGCCATTCATGCATGCGGAGGATATCCGTCTGCAAAACAAGTCCGTTGCCCTGTTTACCAAACTCGTCAGCAATCAGAAATTTGTCAATGAACATCGCGACATAATCGCTCAATTCGGCCGCTTTCCCCATCGCAACCATGTTCTCGGGCGGCAATCCCGACCTTGGGAACAGGCCGCCATCGATGCCGGGGCGAAATGGTAGGCCCGATGCTGGTCGTGGCGGTGAAACAGACTTGGCGGGCACTGAAAGTCTGGCCAGCAGCCGGTCGCTGGAAAGCCGCCTTGGGCATCGCGCTCCCGGCTGTGGTGATTATCGCATTGTCAGGATATTTGGGCGGCTGGCTGCGCTTTGATCCCGTTGTCGATCTCCAGTCGGCACTGATGGCCGCCTTCATTCTGCTACTCATCCCCGCCTTGGCCGAAGAACTGATCTTTCGCGGCATTCTGCTTTCCTGGCTCGCGACTTTTTCTCAGCGCTTGGGCAACTGGCTCTCGATAGGCCTGTATGTTCTCTGGCATCCGCTGCAGGCGCTGACTTTTAGCCTGCCCTGGTCAGCCATTTTCCTGCAACCGTCATTTCTATTTGCTACGTTCATCCTGGGCATAGTATTGACCCATATCCGGATCGTTTCGCAGTCCTTATGGCCGGTGATAGCGATCCACTGGCTGCTGGTTCTGCTCTGGAAGCTTCTGTTTGCCGGGCCATTTTACTGAGAAGGGCGAAATATGGCGGATTTTTTTGATTCAATGACCGACAAGCATATCGCATTCATTGAAAAGCAGCCAATGTTCTTTGTCGCGACCGCAGCCGCAGACGGACGGATCAATCTCTCTCCTAAGGGCTATGACTCATTCGAGGTACTGGACGCCAATCGTGTCGCCTACCTCGATTTGGGCGGCTCCGGTAACGAGACCCACGCCCACCTGGTCGCCGACGGCCGGATCACCATCATGTTCAACAATTTTGCCAACCCGGCACTGATCCTGAGACTCTATGGCACCGGAAAGCCGGTTCTGCCGCAGGATGAGGGCTGGGACGAACTGGCCGCCCATTTTGACATTCTGCCTGGCACGCGGCAGATTTTTGATATCTCCGTGGACAATGTCCAGACCAGTTGCGGCTGGGGTGTGCCGCATATGGAATTGAAAGCCGAGCGCGAGACGTTGGTTAGATATCACCGCCAGTCCGATCCGGAAGCGTGGATGGAAAAAACCGCAGGCCGGGTGAAAAGTATCGACGGCCTGCCGACGCGCGCGACCGATCGCTATTTTGGCGAGCCATAGATCATGAGCCTGGTCGAACTGTCCCGGCACATGCACGGCGTGGAAGCCGAAATCATCCGCGGCCGACTCGGCGCGGCCGGGATCGGTGCGGTCTGTTTCGACAGCAATGTGAATATTGTCGAAGGCGCGGGTATCGCGCTGCCCGCCCGGGTGATGGTGCTAGCAGAGGATCTGGCCGAAGCTAGGGCGATATTGGCGGAAGATGTGTCTTTATGACCGGTTCCGGAAAAATATCTCTGGCGCTGGGCGGTGGTGCTGGCCTCGGCTGGACCCATATCGGCGTGCTGCGGGCGATTGACGATTCCCCGCTGGAGATTGCCGCCATCGCCGGCACCTCAATCGGCGCGATTGTCGGTGCCAGCTATGCGGTGGGCAAGCTTGACTATATCGAAGACTTGGCGCGCAACATCAATTTCCGCAACATGCTGCGGTTCATGGACCCGCATTTCAAGCGCGGCGCAGTCATGGGCGCGCGCAATATCGAAAAAGAACTGGAGACCGAATTCGGTTATCTCAATTTCGAGGATCTGCCCTTTCCGGTCGCGGCGGTTGCCGCTGACCTACGCACCGGCGATACGATTGTGATGAAGTCGGGCAAGCTGGTGCCCGCGATCCGCGCTTCGATGTCGCTGCCCGGCATATTCAAGCCCGTGCAACATGAAGGCCGCCTGCTCGTCGATGGCGGCGCGGCCTTGCCGGTTCCGGTGTCACCGGTGCGCGAACTCGCACCCGAGGCCCTGTGTTTGTCGATTAATCTGCAGGATGATTTTATCAATCGTTCGATCTCAGCCGGAATCGCGGTCAAAAATGGGAAGGAACCCAATAGCCTCGCCATCGTCAAGGCATCGGTCGGCCTGTCACTGCGCAATCTCGGTCGCTATTCGCTGGCGCTCGATCCGCCCGATTTTGCGATGTCGCCGCCGGTTGGCCATATCGACATTCAGAATTTCACCCGCGCCGATGAGCTGATCGATATTGGCCGGCGCGAAACTGAAAAGATCATCCCGCAAATATTGGCCCACTTGGCGGAGTGCTCTGCCTAATTATTGTGCACTCGTGCTGCAATGCACAAAATTTACTCTTTGTTAAGAGGCGCGATTTTACGAATATCCTTTGAATCCAAAGCGTTCCGATTCTGGCACGAGCTTTGCGAAGAGTCCCTTGGTAACAACAATAGGGGGCGTAATGAAATTTATCATAGCCATTATTAAACCGTTCAAGCTTGACGATGTTCGTGAAGCGCTGACCGGTGTCGGCGTGACCGGCATGACCGTAACCGAAGTCAAAGGCTTCGGCCGGCAAAAGGGCCAGACAGAAGTCTATCGCGGCGCGGAATATACCACCAACATGGTTCCGAAGCTGAAAATCGAAGTGGCTTGCAGCAGCGCTGTCGCAGCCCAGGCGGTCGAGGCAATTCAGGCTGCCGCTGGGACGGAATCGATTGGCGACGGCAAAATCTTTACGCTTGGTCTCGAAGACGCCGTCCGCATCCGCACCGGCGAAACCGGCGACACAGCAATATAATCGGGGAAGCAGATACTCATGAGAAAAATTTTGACAAAACTGACGGGAATGGTGGCTTTAGCCAGTCTTTCTGTTCCAGCCTTTGCGCAAGAGGCCGTCGAAGCGGTCGCGGCTGTGCCCAATCCGGGGAATAATGCCTGGATGATGACGGCCACAATCCTGGTCTTGCTGATGATCTTGCCCGGCCTCGCGCTGTTTTACGGCGGTCTGACTCGCACCAAGAATATGTTGTCGACGATGACTCAAATTGGTGCAGCAGCCTGTCTCGCGATGCTTATCTGGGTCACGTACGGCTATGGTCTGGCGTTCGGTCCAGAAGGAAATGCCTTCATCAGCTGGGGCAAGTTCTTCCTCGCTGGCGTAGATAGCTCGAGCACAGCGGCGACATTCTCTGACGAAGTGATCTCGGAATATGTGTTTATTTCCTTCCAGATGACGTTCGCGGCCATTACCTTGGCTCTCGTGCTCGGGTCGGTTGTGGAGCGGATGAAATTTTCCGCTGTCATGGTTTTCGGCGCTGTCTGGCTGACGATCGTTTATTTCCCGATCGCTCATATGGTCTGGGCCGGTGGCGGATTGCTCTTTGAAATGGGCGCGCTCGACTTTGCCGGGGGTACGGTTGTGCATATCAACGCCGGTGTATCGGCGCTGGTTGCAGCTCTGATCCTTGGTAACCGCAAGGGCTATCCCAAAGAGCCAATGGCTCCACACAGCCTGACGCTGACAATGGTCGGCGCTGGACTGCTCTGGGTTGGTTGGTTCGGCTTTAACGCTGGTTCCGAACTGGAAGCAGACGGCACGGCGGGCCTGGCGATGATCAACACCTTTGTTGCCACCGCTTCGGGTGCCCTGTTCTGGATGCTGGCTGAAAAGATGAGCGGTCACAAGGGATCGGCACTTGGCTTCTGTTCAGGCTTAATCGCCGGCCTGGTTGCGGTAACCCCCGCTGCCGGTAACAGCGGACCCTTTGGCGCCATTGTTCTGGGCGCGGTCGCATCGCTGATCTGCTACTATGCTGTATCCTTCCTGAAACCAAGGCTTGGCTATGATGACTCGCTGGATGCATTCGGTATCCACGGCATCGGCGGCATGGTCGGTGCGATCGGTACCGGCATCGTCTATCAGCCAATGTTTGGCGGACCTGGTGACGGTTCCACTGCCATGGGTGCTCAGGTTATCACCCAGATCATAGGCGTGCTGGTTACCATCGGTTGGGCTGGCGTCGGAACGGCTATCGCGATGTTTGTCGCCAAGCTGGTCACCGGTCTGCGTGTCACCGAAGAAGTCGAGCAGGAAGGCCTCGACCTCGGCGAACATGGTGAGCGCGCCTACAACTACTAATTTCCGAGTTTGGCGCCGGCCTTCTCCTCCCAAAATCCGGTCGGCGCCTCACCTTGTTCCTCCTGCGAACAAACAACTTTATGGCCGGTGATGTGAAAACATCCCGGCCTTTTTTTGTCTGGTCGCAGCGCAAGGGACGCTGTGCTGGCGAGGAGGGTTCCCATCTGTTTCATTTGCAATCACCCGGGGTGAATGTCATTTGATGGCGGATCGACCGAGCGAGGAACCGCCATGTCATACCCACAGCAAATATCTGAAATCCTGACCCGGATTGGCGTCACGGCCGAAAGCATTGGCGGCGGAGACTTGCTGGTCCATTCTCCGCTGACCGGGGAGCAAATCGCGGCTGTGCCGACGTCCTCGACGGCGGAAGTCGAGGCAGAGGTTGATCAGGCTCATCAGGCCTTTCTGCAATGGCGCACGGTCCCCGCCCCCCGGCGCGGCGAACTGGTCCGGCTATTCGGCAATGCCCTGCGCGTGCACAAGGATGATCTGGCAAGGCTGGTATCGATAGAAGCTGGCAAAAACCCCTCCGAAGGCGCTGGCGAAGTGCAGGAAATGATCGATATTTGCGATTTTGCCGTCGGTCTTTCACGCCAACTATATGGCCTGACCATTGCATCGGAACGGCCCGGCCACCGGATGATGGAGACCTGGCATCCGTTGGGCGTGGTAGGGGTGATCTCGGCGTTCAATTTCCCGGTCGCGGTCTGGGCCTGGAATACAGCCATTGCGCTGGTCTGCGGCAATAGCGTGGTCTGGAAGCCCTCGGAAAAAACGCCGCTGACCGCTATCGCCTGTCATGCAATTTTCGTGCGTGTAGCCGCGGACTTTGCTGACGCACCATACGGGCTTACCGGTCTGGTCATCGGCGGACGCGATGTCGGAGAAACGCTGGTCGACCATCCACAGGTGCCGCTGGTGTCGGCGACGGGTTCGACGGCTATGGGCAGGGCAGTCGGGCAGCGCCTCGCCGCTCGCTTTGCCAAATCGATCTTGGAATTGGGCGGCAATAATGCCTGTATTGTTGCGCCTTCTGCAGATCTGGATATGGCGGTGCGCGGGATATTGTTCAGCGCGGTCGGCACCTCGGGACAGCGTTGCACCAGCATGCGGCGGCTATTTGTCCATGACGATCTTTATGATCAACTGCTTGCCCCGCTCAAGGCCGCCTATGCAGGCATTTCGGTTGGAGATCCGCTGGCGCAGCACGCACTGGTCGGACCGTTGATCGACAAGGCCGCTTTTGACGGCATGCAAGCGGCGCTGATGCTGGCCAAGGAACAGCGCGGAATCGTCACAGGCGGCGGTCGCCATGTTAGTGGCGATGCCGGTGCCTATTATGTCAGGCCGGCGCTGGTCGAGATGGAGGAGCAATCCGGCATCGTCTGCCGCGAGACCTTTGCACCGATCCTCTATGTCATGCGCTACCAGGATCTGAACGACGCCATCGTTCTGCAAAATGCTGTCGCAGCGGGCCTGTCATCGTCGATCTTCACCATGAACATGCGCGAAGCCGAACAATTCCTGTCAGCAGCGGGATCAGATTGCGGCATCGCCAACGTCAATATCGGCACATCTGGCGCTGAAATCGGCGGCGCCTTTGGCGGCGAAAAGGAAACCGGCGGCGGCCGGGAATCCGGTTCCGATGCGTGGAAAGCCTATATGCGCCGTGCCACCAACACGATTAACTATTCGGCTGACCTGCCGCTGGCGCAAGGGGTGAATTTCGACCTCTAGGCTTCGTGCCGCGCGTCTGAACCACCTAGCCAAGATCAGCCTTGATAAATTCCGCAGCCCGTTCACCGATCATGATGCTCGGGGCGTTGGTGTTGCCGCTGATAATTTCCGGCATGATCGATGCATCGGCAATATAGAGCCCTTCCAGACCCCGAAATTTCAGGCGCGAATCGACAACCGCGTCATTATCTCCACCCATCCGGCAGGTACCGACTGGGTGATAGACGGTATCGGCACGGTCGCGGATCAGCGCGTCCAGCTGCGCATCATTGTTGATGTCGATCGGATGCCGGTCGGTCGGCGAAAATTCGGTCAGCGGCGGGCTTTCCAATATCCGTTTCATATGGCGGACGCCCTTGCGCAGGGTCGCGATATCCCGATCATCATCGAGGAAATTTGGGTCAATCTCTGGCGGCGCTTGCGGATCGTCATCATTGAGTCTGACCGTGCCTTTGCTATGCGGCCGCAGCACGCAGGCGTGACAGCTGAAGCCATGGCCCTTGACCTGCTCGCGGCCGTGATCTTCGAGCATGGCAGGCACGAAATGATATTGGATATCGGGCGCTGGAACGTCTGGACCGCTGCTCCAGAATCCGCCGGCTTCAGCATATGGTGTGGTCATGATTCCAGTCCGCTTGAACCGGTGCTGGAGGATCGCCTTGCCCATCCGCAAGGTGCCTTCAAGCGAATCGCCGATCAATTCCTTGGACTCGGTCTGATAGCCCGAGACAAAGTCGATATGGTCTTTCAGATTCGCGCCGACTTCGGGCTTGTCGAGAACCAGATCGACACCCTTGTCCTTGAGATGTGCGGCTGGTCCAATGCCGGAAAGCTGTAGGATATGAGGCGATCCGAAAGCACCAGCGGACAGGACGACTGCGCCGCGCGCATTTATCGTCTCGCGCCTGAACCCGCGCTTGATCTGGACGCAGGTTACCCGACCGTCTTTGATGATCAGTTTCTCGACCAGTGATTTTGTCTTGATCGTCAGATTCGGACGAGAACGGGCTGGTTCGACATAGGCGCGCGCCGCAGACCAGCGTTCGCCGCCTTTCTGGGTCACCTGATAAATGCCCATTCCCTCTTGTTTTTCGCCATTGAAATCATCGAGAATCGGTAGCTGGAGGTTGCGCGCCGCTTCGACAAAGGCAACGCTCCCCGGGTTGGGCCATTTCTGATCGGACACGAAAAGCGGGCCGTCGCCGCCATGATAATCGTCGCCGCCGCGTTCATTGCTTTCGGATTTTTTGAAATAGGGCAGAACATCATTATAAGACCAGCCGGCGCAACCCATCGCTGCCCAATTGTCATAATCCCATTTATTGCCGCGAATATAGACCATCGCATTGATCGCGCTCGATCCGCCAAGGCCGCGTCCGCGCGGCTGATAGCCGGTGCGGCCATTGAGACCTTTTTGCGGGACCGTATCGAACTTCCAGTTGGCATTTTTCAGCAGGAACGGCATCATTCCGGGGGTTTTGACCAGAAAATTATTATTGCGGCCACCTGCTTCGATCAGACAGACGGTGCGTTTGCCGTCTTCGCTCAGCCGTCCGGCGACTGCACTGCCGGCGGAACCGCCGCCGATGACGATGATGTCAAATTCTGCCATATGCCCGTCTCTCTCCAAATTCTCTGTTGGCGCAATTTGGGGAGGCTATATTGTATTGCACCGGCCGTGCACAGTGCAAATAAACCAACCATCGCCCCGCCGATCATGTCGACCAGATAATGGGTTCCTTCAACTGGCGTGGACAGCAGCATCGCGGCGTTTATCACCAGCAATGGCCAGCGCAAATAGCGACACTGCCAAGCCATCGCGATGTAGATAACCGCTGCTGCGGTGTGGAAACTTGGTGCGCAAACAAGTCCCTGAAGCGCGCCCAGATCGACCGTTCCGAGCAAATTTTCGCGCAATAGCGGCAGCAGTTCGGCCTGATAGAGGGCGCTGGTCGGCATGTAGGGAATCGGTCCCTGCCACATATAAGCCAGTGGACCAACCGCAGGAAAGGCCAGGAACAGCAACATGGTGATCACCGCCGCCAGCCAGAAACTGAAGAGGAAAAGCTGCGCGCGGGCGCGTTCCCCACTCAGGGCAAGGCCACCAAGCAGCAGTACTGGTGACATATAGATATTGGCATAGGCCAGACTTCCGGCCGTTTGCAGCCAAGGATTATCGACAACCAGCATATACCAGCGCAACCATTCGAAACCCAGAAAGGCATCGATACGCGCCAGTGCCGGGTCGATAAAACCGCTGGTGGCGGCAGCGGCGGGATAGGTCGCGGTCGCGCCCAGCAGGCTGATGAACAGGAAGAAGCCGATATATTCACAAATGTCGCGTGCAATCCGTTGCCATCCGTTGGCATGATCCCGCATCACATAACGGGTGGCAGCCAGCAGAATCAGTGCCAAAAAATATTTGCCATTGCTGGCTTTCAGGAAATCCATGCCAAGATCGGCCCAACCCATCATGGCGATGACGATCAGCAGGCTGCAGGTCAGCAAGCCCAATATCCAACTGGTTGGCACGATCCGTGAAATCAGCGCCTTCTTGTTGATGTGAATATCCTGGACGTCGCTCATGTCCATCAGCAGGGCCTCTGGAAATTGATATCAGTAAACGAGATAGGAATATATGCCGACGCGCGCAAATTGCGGCCGCATACGCTCAAAAAGTTCAATTTTATTCCAATGCGCGACCCGCGTGCGGATTTTGCACGACTGGAGGGCTCATCGGCCCTCTATTCCGCGCTTGCCCGTTTTTTCCGGGAAAGGATAGTAACAATTATGCAATCTTTGGTAAGTCTAGCATTATAGGCCTTGCTTCCAGCGCTCCTTGATCGTCTCGCTGCTTTCGCGGCTGCCATCATGGCTCCAGCCAGGCGGTTTGACGAGATAATTCCACTTGTGCCGCCACGGCGCGGTCCACAGATCTTGGGCAATGCCAACCCATTCATGAAAGGCCGCCCAGAACAGGTTTAAACTGTCCAGATTCTTGATGATACCATATTGAATTTTTTCGGCATCGGTTTCCGCTTCATAGGTTCCGAACAGCTTGTCCCAGATGATGAAAACACCGGCATAGTTGCGGTCGAGATAGCGCGGGTTGGTCGCATGGTGGACCCGATGGTGCGACGGCGTGTTCATCACCGCTTCGAACCACCGCGGCATACGGTCGATTGTTTCTGTATGGATCCAATATTGATAGACCAGATTCAGTCCCGCGAGAAAGAAAATCAGCGCCGGCGGAAAGCCGATCAAAAACAGCGGCATGCGAAAAATGAAGCTGAGCGCAAAAAAGCCGGTCCAGGTCTGCCGCAGCGCGGTCGTCAGGTTATAGTGCTGACTGCTGTGATGGATGACATGCGCAGCCCAGAACCATCTGACCCGGTGGGCCGAGCGGTGAAACCAGTAATAAGCATGATCATCCAGCACGAAGGCCAAAGGTCCAAGCCACAGGACGTTCGTCCAGCTGATCTGGATATCTAAAATTCTATATTGGTAAACCCACAGGCTGAGCGCAAAGACCAGGCCACCGGTTAGGATGCCGGCGACGACGCTACCCGTCCCCAGTGCCAGCGAGGTAAACGCATCTTTTCTCTCATAGCGGATCCTCGTATTTTTGCGACTCCACAGCCATTCCATCGCGACTGTGATGATGAAAAACGGGACGGCCCAATTGGTCGGGGATGGCAGATTTTCCATGATCGTCATTACTTACACGAATGTTAGTGGCTGTCCAGTTGTTGCAATCAATTGCCGGCGGCCAGCGCATCGACCATCGCGCGAACTGGCGTGATATCATAGCCTGCATTGCCAGCAAGCCGGGCAATTTCGTCGGGTGCAACACCCTGTTTCGCCTGCGCTAGTGACCACAACAGGGTAGAGCGTGTGCCGGAACGGCAATAAGCCAGGGTCTTGCCGTTGGTTCCGCCCAGAGCGGCGATCATCGCGTCAACTTGGGGCACGGAAAAGCCGCTGTGGGTGATCGGGATTGCCAGATACTCGATACCGGCGGCGCTAGCTGCGGCCTTGATGTCTGCGCTTTGCGGCGCTGACAGGTCCTCACCATCGGGACGATTGTTGATGATCAGTGTGATTCCATCGGCTTTGGCGGTGGCAACATCTTCCAGGCTGATTTGCTGTGAGACGCTAATATTATCATTAATTTTCCGGAACATGCTCTGGGTCTCCTCTATCAGAACGGGCATATGGGTTGCCGCAGCAGCACTGCAGTTGATGGAGGCAATCGAAAAATAGGGTGGGCAGGGCGTTCATATGTTCACTTGATTTGCTTCTGCGACATCCCGGATTACTGCCAGAAAGGCCTCGCCATGTTTCTCCAGTTTCGCCGCGCCGACGCCGGGAAGCTCGCTAAGCGCTGACAGGCTATCTGGTTTCAGGCCGGTCATATCACGCAGCACGCTGTCATGGAAGATAACATATGGCGGCACGCCCAGTTCCTTGGCCAGTTGCATGCGTTTTTGGCGCAGCGCTTCAAATAAGGGATCGCCAAACGGGTTGGGAGAGGCGCTGCTGCCGCGTCGTTTGCGCGATGCCCGCTTGGGCGGTTCGACAATGGCGATTTCCTGCTCGCCCTTAAGAATCTTGCGCGCCTCGGGACCGAACATCAGGCCGCCATGTTCAGTATTGCGCAGCGCATCGCGGAGCAACAGCGATCGAGATACCGGTTTGATCAGTTGTGCTTCCTCTTCACCGACAATATCGAAGACCGAAAGTTGGTCATGGCCGCGCGAGAGGATTTTTTCATCTTGCCGTCCGGTGAGCACCGCTTCGAGATGGGTGACGCCAAAACTCTGGCCGGTGCGATAAACGGCCGAGAGAAATTTGCGCGCCAATTCGGTGACGTTGCGGGTAACCGGGGCGTTCAAGCAATTATCGCAATTGCCGCATTCGGCTGGCGGATTTTCGCCAAAATGCCGCAGCAAAATCGCGCGTCGGCAGCCTGCTGTTTCGACCAGGCCGCCCAAGGCCGCGAGCCTTGTCCGCTCGCTGTCCAGCCGGTGCTGGTCTATTTCACCGAGCCGCTGACGCGCTTTGGCAAAATCTTCCGCGCGCCAGAACATATGGGCCTCCGCCGGATCGCCATCGCGACCGGCACGGCCGGTTTCCTGATAATAGGCTTCAATCGACTTGGGCAGACCGGCATGGGCGACAAAGCGCACATCCGGCTTGTCGATGCCCATGCCGAATGCGATGGTGGCAACCATCACCATATCTTCGGAGGCGACAAAATCATGCTGGTTTTGCTGGCGGACTTCCGGCGGCAGGCCAGCGTGATAGGCGCGGACGCTGCGTCCGGTGCTGGCGATCTGGCTGGCCATTTTTTCGGTCGCCGCCCGGGTCTGGGCATAAACAATGCCTGGCCCCGGCGTGCGCTCGATCAGGTCTCCGATCTGCCGCGCCAGCCCGGCGCGCGGGCTCATGCTGTAGCGGATATTGGGACGGTCAAAACCGGCGAGGATCAGGCCATCTTGTTCGATTCCCAGCTGCACCAAGATATCGTCGCGCGTATGCGCGTCGGCGGTGGCAGTGAGCGCGAGCCGCGGTACCGCGCTGAAATGGTCGAGCAGGGGACGGAGCAGCCGGTAATCTGGCCGAAAATCATGACCCCATTCGGACACGCAATGCGCTTCATCAATGGCGAAAAGCGAAATATCGGTCTGTTCCAGCAATTCACGAAAATGGGGTTGGGACGCGCGTTCTGGCGCGGCATAAAGCAGGTCCAGTTCGCCTGCCTTCAGGCGTGCAATTGTCTCGGCGCGGTTGTTGTCGGCGGAGGTGAGGGTGGCCGCCCGGATTCCGACCGCTTCGGCGCTACGCAACTGATCGTGCATCAGCGCGATCAGCGGGGATATCACGATGGTCGTGCCGGGATTGGCGATGGCGGGCAGCTGATAGCAGAGCGATTTCCCAGACCCAGTTGGCATGACGGCAAGCGTATTCTGTTTCGCCATCACGCGCTGTAGCACTTGATCCTGCATGCCGCGAAAGCTGCTGAAGCCGAAGGTCGATTTGAGCAGAGTAAGGAGCGTAGCGGTCATGAATGCTTTCTTCGATCAATCATTTGGACTTTCGCACGATTTGCAGATTTTGTGCGGTCAAGGAACGAAAAAACCATATCCCATATCGAACACGATCGCACCACATTTTGAGCATCTCACAAGGAATGTAGATAATCCCAAACAAATTATTGGAATTCCCCAATGGCCGTTTTCTAAGGCCCATCGAGGGACAAAAGACATCCATAATGGAAAAGTCACGAAAACGATCAGCATGACTAGCATGAGCCTCAAACCTTTTCGATAGGGAGTCATTTGACTACCTTCGGGGCCTGATTAGTGGGGAGGAATAGGTAATTGCAAGAGGGCCGAAATTGATACCAACCAATCACACCATTTCCCGCTGGTCCTCCGCCTGCCGCTTCCACATGTCAGCATAGAGACCCCGCTTGACCAGCAATTGCCGGTGGCTGCCGCGTTCGGCGATGCGTCCTTCGTTGAGCACGATAATCTCGTCGGCATGAGTGATCGTCGAAAGCCGGTGCGCGATGATCAATGTGGTGCGGCGCTCCGATATCTTGGCGAGGGTCGCCTGAATCTCATCCTCGGTGCGGCTGTCGAGCGCCGAGGTTGCTTCGTCCAATATCAGAATCGGTGGATTTTTAAGTAAGGTACGAGCAATCGCCACACGCTGCTTCTCGCCGCCGGACAATTTGAGCCCGCGTTCGCCGACTTGCGTATCATAGCCATCTGGCAGCTTGGCGATAAAGCCATCCAGCGCCGCTCCTCGCGCGGCTTCCTCGATCTCCGCCTGGGCAGCGCCTTCGCGGCCATAGCCGATATTATAGCCAATGCTATCGTTGAACAATACGCTGTCCTGCGGCACGATACCAATCGCGCCGCGCAGGCTGTGCTGGGTGACTTCGGCAATATCCTGCCCATCGATCAATATCCGTCCGGATTGCGGATCATAGAAACGGAACAACAGGCGCGCGATGGTCGACTTGCCGGCACCGGAGGGCCCTACAATCGCCAGCGTCCCGTCAGGCGGCACCTCAAAATCCAGTCCGTGTAATATCCGGCGATCGTCATCATAGTTGAACACGACATTTTCAAACCGCACGGCGCCATTAGAAACTTGCAGCGGCCTTGCCCCTGGCTTGTCGATGACCTCCTGTTCGGTGTCGATCAGTTTGAACATCGCGTCCATGTCGACCAGGCCTTGACGAATGGTGCGATAGACCATGCCGAGCAAATCCAGCGGCCGGAACAGCTGCATAAGCAGTGCGTTGACCAGCACCAGATCGCCGACCGTCAGATCACCCTGTTTCCAGCCGTAAACGCTGAACGCCATTGCGCCAATCGTCGCCACGTTGGTGATGATCGACTGGCCGATATTGAGCAGGCCGAGCGAGTTTTCCGACTTGACCGCAGCTTGGGCCCAGTCCCGCATCGCCTTGTCATAGCGCTCGCTTTCGCGGCGTTCGGCGGTGAAATATTTGACCGTCTCATAGTTCAGCAGGGCATCAACTGACCGGCCAATCACCCGTGTGTCCATGTCATTCATCCTGGCCCGCAGCGCATTGCGCCAGTCGGTCACCTTGCGGGTGAAAGTGATATAGATCACGACCATCGCCATCGTCGCGGCGACCAGCCCAAAGCCGAATTTGATTTGAAAAATGATCAACACCGCGGTCAGTTCGACGATCGTCGGGGCAATATTGAACAGCAGAAAATATAGCATCACGTCGATGCTCTTGGTCCCGCGTTCGATGATCTTAGTGACTTCGCCAGTGCGACGGTTGAGGTGAAAGCGCAGCGAAAGGCTGTGGAGATGGGTAAAGACATTGGTCGCGAGCCGCCTTGCCGCCTGCTGGCCGACCTTTTCAAAGACGATATTCCGCAGATTGTCGAACATCACCTGCCCGAACCGCGCCAGACCATAAGCCGCAACAAGAGCGAGTAATACCGTCAATTCGGTGCCCAGCGCATCGTTGGACATGCCATCGATAACCGCCTTGTAGATGAACGGCATAGTGAGAATGGCTGCCTTGGCACATAGCACTAGGAATCCGGCGACTATGATTCGCAGCCGTAAGCTCTGCTCTCCCTTGGGCCAGAGATAGGGCAGGAAACGCTTGAGCGTGGGAATCATCGGAGGGTCGATCTGGCCCTCTGTAGCATAATCGGGTGGCATGGCCCCGGATGTAGGACTGCCGAGGCAGAAAGTCTATCCAGCTAAACTTTCCAGTGGCGCGTTGCGTCAGAAACTGCCGCTGACGGTCAATCGGTAAACCAGTCCGAACTCGCGGCTCCGATCCTCGACAAAAGCAATCGGGCCGTCGCGTCGATTGGCATAGACCGTGCGGGTGAAATTCTCGCTGCGCCCGAACAGATTCCCCAGATTGGCCTGCACCGTTAGTCCCATCACATTCTTATGCTCGACAAATAGCCAGCTATGGGGTCCGCCTGAGCGAAAGCGGTTGATCTGGTCCAGACGCAGAAAATCGGAAAATCGGATATCCTCGACCCCTGCGCCCCATGCCCAATTACTCCCGGGAATATCGTGGCGCAAAGTGACTTCATAGGTGAATATCTTGTCGTCGCTGATCCTCCGAAAAATTCCGGTCAGGGGATCGCGGAGCGCGCTTTTGCGAACATCTCCCTCGAAATCAAGCTTGGCTCCGTTCCAGCTGATCGGGTCGAAAAGGATGCTGGATACCAGCGACACACCATAGCTGGTAGCGCTGTCCAGATTGCCGCGCGCCTCGGTGGTGGCTGTGATCGGAATGGAATCGACGATGTCGCTGAATTTTTCGCCATATATATTGACCGTCAACGACCCCCATGGCCCCAGCTTCTGGGTCGTTTCCAGTTTTGCGCGCCAGCTTTGCGGGGGAACTAGACCGGGATTGCCGGCATTGCCAATATTCTGTGCGACATCGACCGATTCGACGAAATCAAAGAAATTGAGCTGGCCAACCGAACGTTCGACTTTCAGGCTGATATCTAGACTGGGTTTTGGTTTCCAGGCTAGTGAGGCAGAGCCTTTCGGGCGAATGAAAGACCGACTCTGTCCCACCGCGCCGCTCTGGCTGATTTTGCTATATTCGCCGCCCAGGGTTGCCTGTAGCGTCAGTTTTTCAGTCAAGGGGCGCCCATAGTACCCGATGAATTCGCCGCGATATTCCGTCACCTTGCTGTTGGCGTTGGTCAGTGCCACCGGCTGGAATATCCCTTGCGCATCGAGCACGGCCAAAGCCCCTTCATTGTCGAGGAAATTATAAGCGCCTTCGACACTGATTCCCCAGTCGGTTCCGGCCGCTGTCTTCCAGCCATATTCCGCGCGCAGGATCGACTCGCCCTCATCGGTCACCGGGTCAAACCGGCTGCCATTGGGGGGCGTGATACCATCGGAAAATGTCTGCCCAAAAAAATCGCTGACCGGACTATGTTCGAAGCGCTGCAAACCGATGAGTTTCAGCCGCCCGTTAACGAGACCGAATTCATAGTCCGCGCTAAACTCGGTATTCCATTCATTCTCGCGGCTGGAATAAAGCTCAAAAATATCGGGCTGACCGACCTGCGTGAGATCGGTGACGACGGTCTCCCGGCGACGGAAAACCTGATAGGCGGCATTGGCATTGAACAGCGAGCCATCTTCAGTGGTGCGACTATAGGACCCACTCAGCTTTGGTCGATCCTGACGATAGCGGGCAACTTCGTCGCGTTCGAACAACAGGTTGCCAAAGCGGCCGGTGACCTGTTCCGGCCCCTCAACGCCATTGCGCGCGGCATCATTCTCCAGCGATAAAGTGAAATCGCCTTTGCCCAGCTTGCTGTTGATCGATGCTTCTCCGGCGAACCAGTTGTTGCCCGATCGACGCCATTGCGGCTCCCATTTGAAATTACCGCTAAGACCGATTGTCTCGTCTACGTTGGTCACGAGATTCAACACCTGTCCGGAAAGACCTGAGATGCTCAGCGTTGCCCCTTCAACGATTTCGATCCGGATAACATTGCTAGCGGAAATCCGGCCGAGAAAAGTGAAGGCGTCATTATTCTTGCCCGAGATCCGTGTGCCATTTATCAGAACATTTTCGTCGGCCTGCCCCAGGCCGCGTTCGTCGCCGTCGCCGGTGTCGATGGTAAAGCCGGGTACCTGGAGGACCATGTCCAGCGCGGTGCGGGGATTAAAGCGGGAAAATTGTCCCGCATCATATATCTGTCGCCCGCCCTTGGTGCGCGGCTGCAAGGAGGACAATGCTGCCGTCTGGGCCTGTGCAGCCATGGGGATGAGGTGTGACGTGATCATCGCGCCAATAGCGATGCCGTTCAAAACCAATATTCTGTAGTTCAAGATATTCCCCCCAGACCGTCTGCTTCGGATGGGGTGCTGCTATGTCCGATTGGTTGCAGCCGATACTGGATTTCGATAAACCACGACCGAAGTTGGACAAACTGCATTGCCTATTGCGGGGGGTACGCCATTCAATCTTAATGCTTGTTGAAAAAAAGCACCCAGGCCGCCGCACAATTGGCGAGCGTGTATACAAAATAGAATATCACGGCGGTGAGCATGCCCATATTGGCGAATATCATTGCTGCGAGGAGCATGAAAAACTCGAGCATATAGCTGCCATAGGGGCCCAGTAATTTGCGAAAACTGCCGCGCGCTTCAGCCATGATCGGATGGTTGCTCTCGAGCATGGCCTTGTGCATCGCGAAGTTGCCGACGCCGCACAGGAAGATGACAAAAATATACATGGCTTCAATATAGGCCGATTTGCTGCCATTGTCATTTGATCAGAAAAATAAACCTCGTATCAAATGAGGTGAAGGAGCAGCATATGGATTTTGCAGGCAAGACGGCGGTTATTACTGGCGGGGCGACCGGCATTGGTTTGGCACTTGCCAAGCAGATGGGCAGGGTGGATGCTAGGATCATCCTGTTCGAACCGCGCGAAAATCGTCTGCAGGAAGCCGTTGCCGCCCTGGTGGGGGAAGGTATCGATGCCAAATATTTTGTCGGCGATGTCACCAGCGCTGAGCAAGTCGAGGCGCTGGCTGACTTCGCATGGGCGGAAAATGGGCGCGGAGATATCATCATCAACAATGCCGGAATCAGCGGCGGGCGTAGCAGCGTGATCGACATGGATGTGGCCGAGGCGCGTGCGCTTTACGACGTGAACTTCTTTGGTGTGTGGAATTGCATT
>JABMNS010000313.1 GCA_013204445.1 Sphingomonadales bacterium | reverse complement strand
TTCAAGCCCTGGACCGCGCGTAGGGCGATTGCCGACGCGCCTTCGATCCTGAATTATCTTAACGAAACCGTCGACGAATATGACCTGCAGGACAAGATCCTGTTCAACCACGAGGTGGTTGATGCCAACTGGTCGAGCGAAGAGGCCCTGTGGACGGTGAGCCTCCATCATGGCGATGGTTCGATCAGCACCGTCCAATGCAATCTCCTCCATATGTGCTCGGGCTATTACAGCTATGAGGAAGGCCATAATCCCGACTTCCCCGGCAAGTCGGACTTTGCCGGACAGATTGTTCATCCTCAATTCTGGCCCGACAATCTTGACTATGCTGACAAGAAGGTGGTGGTGATCGGCAGTGGCGCGACCGCGGTGACCCTGGTCCCCTCAATGGCTAATACGGCGGCGCATGTCACGATGTTGCAGCGGTCCCCCACCTATATCGTATCGCGGCCGGGCGAGGACAAATGGGCCTTGCGGCTGCGCAAAATATTGCCGTCCAAGCTGGCCTATTTTCTGACCCGCTGGAAAAACGTATTGCTGGGCCTGTTCATGTTCAATGTGGCGCGCAAGAAACCAGCGGCATTCAAGGGCCGTCTGCTGGAAATGGTGCGCGAAGAAATGGGCCCGGACGTTGACATGGCCGACTATACGCCCAGCTATAATCCCTGGGATCAGCGGCTGTGTCTGGTTCCCGACAGCGATTTGTTTGATTCGATCAAATCGGGCAAAGCATCGATCGTAACCGATCATGTCGAAGTATTTACCAAAGACGGCATCAAGCTGAAATCCGGCAAGGTGCTGGAGGCGGATATCATCGTTACCGCCACCGGTCTGAAAATGCTCACCGGCGGCAACGCAGCTATTTCGGTCGACGGCCAGTCGGTCAATTTTGGCGAAAAAATAAACTATAAGGGCGTCATGTTCTCCGGCATTCCCAATTTCGGGATGACCATGGGTTACACCAATGCCAGCTGGACGCTGAAAGCCGATCTGACCAGTGAATATGTTTGCCGCCTGATCAACTATATGGACAAGAACGGGACACCGATCGCAATCCCGACCCTGCCGGCCGGCGAAGAAATGGGAACCGAACCTATGCTTGATTTCAGCTCGGGCTATGTCCAGCGGGCGATCAAGTCCTTGCCGAAGCAGGGCGACCGCAAACCGTGGCGACTCAATCAGAATTTTCCGAAGGACATCATCAACCTGCGCCACAAGACGGTGGACGATGGTGTCATGGTCTTTTCCAAGCCCGGTGCGGCAAGCATCAAGCTTGCGGATCGGCAGGTTGAGGCAGAAGCCATCGCGGCCGAATAGACTCTCGCGCTTGGCATAATCTATAGCTATAGCGATCCAATGACTGATTTTAAGGCATTGATCGAGGCCGATACCGGCCAGACCGCGCGCTCCATCCAGCTGGTGGATGCAGGCAATTTCGAAGACTGGCTGAAAGGGCAACCGGATAGCATCCGGTCGCTTGTCACGGCCTATCAATTTGTTGGCAAAGCTGACACCTATTTGCTGCTGCCCTGGGTAGGCAGCAAGGGTGATGACAAATCGGTCGCCGGCGATTTTTCGGTTGTCGCCGGTGTGCTGGATCATGAAAAGCTCGACCCCTGGTCTCTGGCCAAGCTCGGCAGCAGTCTGCCCGAGGGTAAATATCGTTTGCAGGATACAAGCGCCAAGGGCACGCTGTTCGGCTGGCTGATGTCGCAACATGAATTTGATCTCTACAAGGAGCTTCTCGAACGGCAGGGACCGAGTGTGCTGTTGGTCAAGGACGCGATCGCACAGCGCGATGAAGCCGTACGTCAGGCCGAAGCCACTGCTATGGTCCGAGATATGGTCAACACCCCGGCCGCCGATATGGGGCCGGACAAGATCGAAAATATTGTCGACAAATTGTCCGAGAAGCACGGCGCAGAAGTGAAAGTGACTCGCGGGGACACGCTGGAAGAGCATTTTCCGATGATCCACGGCGTCGGCAAGGCGGCGATGCGCGCCCATGCGCCGCGCTTGATCGAACTGAAATGGGGCAAGGCGGATCATCCGAAAATTGCGATTGTCGGCAAAGGGGTGACCTTTGACACCGGCGGTCTTTCGATGAAGTCTCCCGCCGGCATGATGTTGATGAAGAAGGATATGGGCGGCGCTGCTCATGCCATTGCCCTCGCCCGCATGGTGATGGAGGCCAAGCTTCCGGTGCGTCTGCACCTGCTGATTCCCGCGGTCGAAAATTCGGTGGATGGCCATGCTTTGCGTCCCGGTGACATATTGCACAGCCGCAAGGGGCTTACCGTCGAGATCACCAATACCGATGCCGAAGGACGGCTGGTATTAGGCGATGCCCTGACTCTGGCCGGCGAGGCAGAGCCGGAACTGATTATTGATTTTGCGACGCTGACTGGAGCGGCGCGCGTTGCGCTGGGGCCCGACCTGCCGGCGATGTTCTGCGATGACCGGGAGATGGCGGACGGACTGCTGCAGGCTGGCGCGGACGAAAGCGATCCGCTTTGGCAAATGCCTCTATGGTCTGGCTATGACGCGATGCTCAACAGCACGATCGCCGATTGCGTGAACAGCGCGTCCGGTGGCTTCGCTGGCTGTATCACGGCGGCGCTGTTCCTGAAGAAATTCGCCCCAGATTCTGTACCCTGGGCGCATTTTGATACATTTGCTTGGCGACCAGTCGCTAAGCCGGGACGGCCGATCGGCGGCGAAGCGCTGGGCCTGCGGGCAAGCTGGCGCTATTTGCAGGGTCGATATGGGCAGTAGATAAGGGTGAGTAGGCTCTTCGCATGAATTTCCGCTAACGCTCCAATTACGGAACTTCAATCGCGGAACCCAAATGACCGAACGCCGCCTTTGCGCCGTCCATGCCCGGCTGCAAGAAAAAAGACCGCAGCCAATCACATGGACATTATTGAGATAACTAATAGCACGGACATATTTTCTCAAAACGCAGACAACAAAAGAAAATATGAGAAACTTGTATTAGTCTTACTCCCCGAATTCTGCATAAACCCCGAGGGGGAGGCCCCCTTCACTATCTAGGGGGTTGAGGTGACGGGCAGGGCTTCAGGCAGCCCGAGTTAAATTGGCGATTCCGGGCACCCCAGGATGATCCGATCCCGAGCTGCTGCATAAAGGTGCAATGGCTGGAGGATTGGGCATCAGAAAGCAGGCAATCGACTTCCCACCCAGCAGCTCAAATTTATCTCGATACGCTACCCAAAAGCAACACCGCTTGATTAACCGCCCCTAGGTCGGGTAAGGGCGGCCGATTGTCATCGCTTTGTAACATGGCGCATCAGCCGCAGAGTCACGGACATTATTTATCGCAATTGGGATTTCTTTACGCATGGACATGGAAACTGCAGATACAGGCGCGCACGCGAAATTCGTGCTGAACGGTCCGGAAGGGGATTTCGATCCCCGGATCACCGCGCATCGTGGCGACCTCGCAGACATTGAGCTGGCCGGCAAATTGTTCGCCCCGCATTATGCCGCGGCAATGCCGATGCGCTGTTCCGCGCCAAAGGCGATGGTCCGCAAGCAGCCCGGCAAGGATCATGAAGCGATTTCAGAATTGCTGCATGGTGAGGATTTTCACGTACTGGATATCGCCGGTGACTGGGCTTGGGGTTATTGCGGTAATGACGGCTATGTCGGCTACGTCCCGGTACATGCGCTGCAACATCAGAAAAAGACCCCGGAGCCGACCCATTTGATCTTTGCCCGCGCTGCGCTGATCTTCATCGAACCGGATTTTAAATCGGGGGTTATGAAACGGCTGCCAATGGGTGCCCGGATTGCCTGCGGCGAACCGAGCGAATGCGGTTCCTATCTGGAAAGTGGCAAGGGCTATGTCCACGTCCGCCACGTACAGCCAATTGGCACGAAGGTCGTGTTTGACGGCAGCAACGGCACTGCAGCGCTTGCCGAACAGCTGATCGGTGCGCCATATCTCTGGGGCGGCCGGAGCGGCGATGGCCTGGATTGTTCGGGCCTGATCCAGATGATATTGATGCTGACCGGCATTGCGGCACCGCGCGACAGCGATCAGCAGCTGGCGGCGCTGGGTGAGGACATCGCAGAAGATGAAGAGCTGCGGCGCGGCGATCTTGTATTCTTCCCGAATCATGTTGGCCTGATGGTCGACAAGGACCGGATCATCCACGCCAATTCGCACATGATGCAGGTGGCGATCGAACCGCTGAAGGACGCGGTCGCCCGCTTTGCCAAAATATCAGACAAGCCAGTATTGGCTCGCAAACGGCTGTCCTGAGGCTGGCTATGACGCAGACACTTTTCATCGATGGTGCGGTGGGTACGACCGGGCTGGAAATCGCCGAACGGCTTTCCGGGCGGAGCGAGTTCGCCCTGGTTCAATTGCCGGTAGCTCAGCGCAAGGATCTTGCGGCACGGCGCGAAGCAATCAACGACAGCGATTTTGTCATATTGTGCCTGCCCGATGACGCGGCGCGGGAGGCTGTCGCGCTGGTCGACAATGATCGCACGCGGATCATCGATGCCTCGACCTCGCACCGGACTGCCGATGGCTGGGCTTATGGCTTTGCCGAATTTCGGAAAGGCCAGCGCGATGCCATAGCGGCGGCGCGCTTTGTTTCCAATCCGGGCTGCTATCCGACCGGCTTTCTGGCGCTGATCGCACCGCTGATCGCTGAGGGACGGCTGCCAGCCGACTGGCCTTATGTGCTGAACGCGGTGTCCGGCTATTCGGGTGGCGGCAAGGCCCTTATCGAGCGCTTTGCAGCGGAAACCGATCTGGGTTTCCGCAGCTATGGTCTGAATCTGGATCACAAGCATATGCCGGAAATGAAAATACATGCCGGCCTGACCCATGATGTGATTTTCGCCCCGTCGGTGATCCGCGCTTTTCGCGGGATGTTGGTTGAGGTGCCGCTCCATCTCGGCGCGATGGGATCGATGCGGGCGCAGCAATTATTGGAAGACCTCAGCGCTTTTTACACCGATTCGAAAATCGTTTCGGTTCAGGGCAGGGGTGAATTGTCGGAGCTGTTGATCCGCGAGCATGATGCCCCGACCGACCGGCTCGAGCTGTTTGTCTGTGCCAATACGGCCGGGGATCAGGTCCGCCTGATCGCGCGGCTCGACAATCTCGGCAAGGGCGCCTCGGGCGCGGCGGTGCAGAATCTCAATATCATGGCCGGTCTCGACGAAATTGCGGGTTTGCGGCTTTAGACTTCCAATTATTGGGCGGCAGTAACCGCTTTGTCGGGCCGCAGGCTGGTGCCGGCCCGTCCGCTGCGGAAGGCGCCCCACCAAGTCAGCGGATTGAGAGTCGTGGTGCCATCCAGCGAGAAGGTGATGAATTCGGCCCGTCCGCCGATATTCTCCCATGGAATGGGGCCGCCTAAACCCAGTGGGCTAGCTACCCGGCTGTCGGCGCTGAGATCGCGGTTGTCGCCCAGCAGATAGACTTGTCCTTCCGGAATTTCGACCGGTGCCACGTCATCGGTATATTGCGGACCCAGATCGATAATATCATAGCTCACGCCATTGGGCAGGGTTTCGCGCACGAGCGGTAGGTTACAAACGGCTTGGCCAGCCGCATTGGTGCCGCGTGCACCAGGAAATTCATGGACGCCGCAGGGAGAATTGGCGTCAATCGGCACCTTCAAGTCGGGCTGGACGTCCTGTCTTACGCCGACGCCGTTGAGAAACACCTGACCACCACGCAATTCAATCGTGTCGCCGGGCAGGCCGATCACCCGCTTGATATAGTCGCTGCTCTGCTCTCTTGGCGTCAGGATCACGACGTCGCCAAGTTCCGGCAGACTTCCGAACAGGCGGCCCGACACCCGCGGCACGATATGGAAGGTCGGCGATACCCAGGACCAGCCATAAGCATATTTGCTGACAATCAGCCGGTCACCGACGAGCAGGCCGGGCATCATCGATACCGACGGGATGTAAAAGGGCTTGGCGACCAGACTGTGGAACGCGAGCACCGCCAGCAATAGCAGGCCGACACTCTTGATCTCGCCGATCCAGTCGGTTTTTTCATTTTCAGGTTTCTGGGCTGTTTCGCTGACAGCGGTATTTTCTATCGTCATATTCTTGTCTCTGGTTTCCTGGTCCATGCGACGCGCTTTTCTTAAAGCGGATGGGCTTCAATGATCACGAATGCCTGTGCCCATGGATGATCGTCGGTGAGTGTGAGATGAAC
>JABMNS010000033.1 GCA_013204445.1 Sphingomonadales bacterium | reverse complement strand
TTATTCAGGCTGGCTCGCGGGTGCAGATTTCGTCCTGCCGGGCCCCAATCTGCAGCCTGAAGCGATCCGCCGAATGATCCGCGGAACAGCGCCTACCTTTACCGCCACCGTGCCAACCATCTTAAACGACCTGCTCCGCATAGGTGCCAAGGACCCGGTTGATATGGGAAGTTTTCGCATTATTGTGGTGGGTGGATCGGCAGTTTCCGAAGGCCTAATCGCTGAGGTCGAGCGAAGCTGGGACGTTCCGCTCATCCAAGGTTGGGGAATGACGGAAACTAGCCCACTTTGCGTTCTGTCTCATCCCGCTGCCGACGCATCGGACGAAGACGAGCGTCGCTTGCGAGCGAAAAGCGGACGTCCTGTTGCCGGAGTTCGCGTGCGGTTGGTCGATGACGATGGCAGGCAGCTCAGCGAAGATGGCCAAACCATTGGGCGCCTGCAACTGCGTGGCGCGTGGATTGCACGAGGCTATCACGGCGTTGTCGCGGGTGGCGTATTAACCGAGGACGGATGGCTCGACACCGGCGATGCTGGGACTATTGATGAGCGCGGATATGTGCAGGTGACAGACCGGTTAAAGGATTTAATAAAATCAGGCGGTGAGTGGATTCCCTCTGCGGAACTCGAAAATCATATTTCGAGCCTTCGCGGTGTTGACCTAGCCGCAGTAATCGCGGTGGCCGACCGGCGTTGGGAAGAGCGGCCATTAGCGATTGTTACAACACTAGATGGCACACGGCCCGATTTTGTATGCCTGCGACGCGCCTTGCAGGTAAAAGTTGCACACTTCTGGATACCAGAATACTGGGCGCACGTGGATAAATTACTGTTAACCAGTGTTGGCAAGATCGACAAGCAGGCGCTGCGCGAGGCCGTTGCGAGCGACAAGATTAGATTTGAGAAGGTTGAGCAGTAATTATGAAAGCACCACTCAAGATGAAGGGCAAGGCTTCTCTCCGCGAGGTGACTGAGGTCCAACACAACGCACCGGTCAAGCCGCGCGTCCGTCGACGAACGCAAGCGGAACGAACAGCGCTATCCGACGCCCGCATGTTCGATGCGGCAATGCAGTTGATAGTTGAACAAGGTACGCATGCAACGACGCTAAAGGCTGTCGGCGAGCGGGGCGGCTATTCTCGGGGCCTGGCATCTAGCCGCTTCGGTTCGAAGGACGCACTTTTCGGCCAGCTTGTTCTGCACTTCAATACGAGCTGGACACGGGAATTAGCTAACAAGGTCGGTAAACGCAGCGGCGTACAAGCATGTCTAGCCGCTTTGAGTGCCGTCGAAGATTTTCTCTCGAGCCACTCGAGATACATGCAGGCTATGTACATCCTGTGGTTTGAGTCGATCAGCACGGACAACGATGTACGCGCCCATCTTGCAGCATATCACAAAATTTATCGCGCCGACGTCGCTCACTGGGTCGAAGAAGGTATCGCGAGCGGCGAAATAGGCGCTGATGTAGATGCCAAATGCTATGCATTCGGTTTCTGCAGTTTTATATTTGGGACGATCTATCAGTGGCTTGTTGCACCTAACAATGCCGACCTGCCCAAGCAGTTCGAAGCGTTTCGCCGAGTGACCTCAAAAACGTTCGGAATAGATTAATATTACTTGAAACCATCCAATAAAATATATTTATTTCAATAACTTGGTTCTATTTTTTGTGCTTGATTTTTCATTTACTAGACGCTAGCAAATAACCGATCGAGATGCCGTGGACGGCACCCGATAATATGGGAGAGGTGGCTTGGCAAAAACTGTCGATTTGCTAATGTTAATAAGCTTTGCGCGTCGTTCGGTCGCAGTGATGGCGGCTGTATGTGTTGCCTGGCCCACTCCTGAAAGCCGCACTGCTGGAACAGGCGTCAGATGAATGATACGGATAGGATTGACTCCAATTTGAAGCAACCGGTTCTTAATGGTGAGCGCGTGATCGAATTGGCAGGAATCGGTCCTGCGCCGTTTTGCGGCATGATGCTTGCCGATCACGGTGCCGAGGTAATACGTATAGATCGACCTGGGGCCAATTCGGAGGACCAGAAGCGCGATGTTCTGCTGCGCTCTCGGCGTTCGATCACGCTGGATTTAAAGCGCTCTGAATCGATTGAGATCGTCGCTCGGCTCGCCGAAACAGCCGACGGTCTGATTGAGGGGTTTAGGCCCGGGGTGGCCGAGCGCCTGGGATTGGGACCCGAGGTTTTAATGCAGCGCAACCCTGCCCTAGTATATGGGCGGATGACTGGTTGGGGGCAAGAGGGCCCACTTTCCGATGCTGCAGGACATGATCTCAATTCTATATCGATCAACGGGTGTCTTGCAGCGCTGGGACAGGAGGGTAAACCGCCAATGCCGCCACTGAACCTAATCGGTGACTATGGAGGTGGCGGCATGATGCTCGCCTTCGGGTTCGTATCGGCTCTATTGGCTGCACGGCAGAGCGGTCACGGGCGGGTTATCGATTGCAGCATGGCCGAAGGGTCTGCGGCCTTAATGGCCGGCATGTGGTCCCTAAAGCACAATACCATGTGGGAAAAAGGACCGGGTCAGAACCTCCTTGACGGCGGCGCACCATTTTATTCTAGCTATGCTTGTGCAGATGGAAAGCTGATCGCTATCGGGGCCATTGAACCGCAGTTTTATGCACGCTTTGTTGAAGCGCTGGAACTGGGCGACGACCAGCTATTTGCGGCGCAGCTGGACCAAGAGAATTGGCCTGGGATGAAGTCCCGCTTGACGGAGCTTTTTTCTTCGGCTCCTCGCACGACCTGGACAGGCCTACTTCAACATCGCGACTGTTGTTACACCGAAGTTGTGACGATGGCTGAGGCGCCAGAGCATAATCACAACCGCCTAAGGGGTAGCTACGTTGAGTCGGATGGCTGGATGCAGCCGCATCCAGCGCCTAGGTTTGCGGACACGAAAGTCGTTTTGCCCAAGATGTGGCAGCGCGATGCTGATCGAAAGGATATTCTTGCTGAGGTAGGAATGGCCGACCCCGATTGGGTAACTACAAAACAAACGCATTGAGAGAGAAAGACGGGCGCCAACACAGGTGTCGGTGGATTATTGGAGAGCAAGATGACAATAGGCAATGCCGGCACCAGCGTGGCTACTAAAAATCGTGAAGACGTTTCAGCACTGGACTATGACGCGATTGTCATAGGCGCAGGATTTGCTGGACTAGCCCTTATCCATTATCTGCGAAAGTTAGATCTGAATGTGCGCGTGTTCGACCGAGCCTCGGATATTGGTGGTACTTGGGCTTGGAACCACTATCCGGGGGCGGCTACCGATAGTGAAAGCTATTATTACTGCCTTACCTTCTCTCCAGAACTGCTACAGGAATGGTCCTGGTCACTGCGCTATCCTGGTCGCGAAGAAACCCAAAACTATATGCGATTCGTCGCCGACAAATGCGACATGTGGCCCCACATTCAGCTTAACACGGAGATCGTCGACGCCCAGTATATGGAGGAGCGCGGCTGCTGGCAGGTTACCACTGGCGACGGCAGTATCTTTACATGCAAGTATTTCATCAGCGGAATGGGGATGATTTCGGAACCAATGATACCGAAGATCGCCGGCATGAACCAATTCAAGGGCCCGATCTTTCATTCATCACGCTGGCCTAGCGAAGGTTTAGATTACGCGGGCAAGAAGGTTGGGATTATTGGCGCGGGTGCAACAACGGTGCAAATGCTGCCCGTTGTCGCCGAAACCGCGGGAAGCGTGACGGTCTTCCAACGCACGCCAAATTATATATTACCCGCAATGCAAAAGCCGATGACGCCCGAGTGGGAAAAGGAAATAAAAAGCAATTACGATGCCATATTATCGAAGTGCCGTAACCAAGTTTTCGGTATGGCCTTCGACAGCCCGGTGGGGCGTAATGCAATCGACACGCCGCCAGAGGAACGGGAGCGTATTTTTGAAGAGAACTGGACGGGCAGCTTTCGATGGGTTTTTGAAACCTTCGACGATCTTCTCGCCACCCCTGAAGCCAACCGGATGGCAGGTGACTTTATTGGCAAAAAAATGAAAGCGCGCATAAAAGACCCTGCACTAGCCAAATTGCTTGTACCTAATTTCGATGATTATCCTCTTTTCGCGAAGCGACCTCCGCTCGATCATGGATATTTAGAAGCATTCAGCAAAGACAATGTTCGCCTCGTCGACATCAAGGACCGTGAACCCTTGGTGAAGATTACAGAGACCGGTGTTAGCACTACCCAAAATGATTATGAATTTGACATCATCGTGCTTGCGACGGGCTTCAAGGCTTACACAGGCGCGTTGGAGGCTTTTCCGATCCGTGGCATAAGTGGGCAAACGCTCCGTCAAAAGTGGCAGTCCCAATCGAGCAGTATCATGGGGGTATGCGTCGCCGGTTTCCCAAACATGTTCGTGGTTACAGGTCCTCAGGCGCCCTTCGCCAACCTGCCAACCTCGATTGAACAGAACGCTATGTGGATTTCTCGGTGTATCGATAAGATGGAACGCGAGGGGTTAGACGTCTGCGAGCCGCAAGAAGACGCGGAACGTGAATGGACTGCTGCCACCAGCATTATTCACGAGCAAACGCTTATGGCAGACGGAGACAAGGTTAATTCCTGGATGATGGGTGCCAATAGGGACGATAAGGGCGCGCGCGTTCTAATTTACTTCGGTGGTGCCAATGCCTATTACGATGCTTTGGACCAGTCAGCTGCCGAAGGTTTCCCGCAACTGAGCTTCAAAAAACTGTCATAGGCGGCTTCGCCGCGGGCATTCGACATCACGCACTGGCATTGTCATGTCTGGACGGCGCTCTGCGATCAAGGGTATATTAGGCATTGTCACATTAACTTGGCTGGCGATCTTCGAGCGATCCCGATAAACCGATGGGATGCAGAAAATATCATTCGCCCGCCATCGATTCCCACCTGAATTGATCATTCATGCCGTGTGGCTCTATGCAAGATTTACATTGAGCTACCGTGATGTGGAAGATTTACTGGCTGAACG
>JABMNS010000312.1 GCA_013204445.1 Sphingomonadales bacterium | reverse complement strand
TAAGTGTTCAATTAAAATAACAGTAGAATATGCCGCCGCATCCGGTAATGCGGAGGCATAATTTTTCAAATTGGGGTTATCATGACTTTACCAGCCATTTTTGACAATCTTCGCCTGCCGCTTATCGGCTCACCCTTGTTCATCGTGTCCGGGCCGGAGCTGGTTATTGCCCAGTGCAAGGCTGGCATCGTTGGCAGCTTCCCTGCCCTCAACGCCCGTCCTCAGAGCATGCTGGATGAATGGCTGCACCAAATCACTGAGGAACTGGCGGCCTGGAACAGGGCCAATCCGGACAAACCGGCTGCCCCGTTCGCGGTCAACCAGATCGTCCACAAATCCAATGACCGGCTCGATCAGGACATGGCAACCTGCGCGAAATGGAAAGTGCCTATTGTGATCACCTCGCTTGGGGCAATTGAAGACCTCAACACGGCAGTAAAAGGCTGGGGCGGCATTGTTTTGCATGATATTATCAATAACCGCTTTGCCCACAAGGCGATCGAAAAGGGAGCGACTGGCCTTATTCCGGTAGCGGCTGGTGCCGGCGGTCATGCCGGCACGTTGTCGCCGTTCGCGTTGATGCAGGAAATCCGCGAATGGTTTGATGGCCCGGTTGCGCTCTCAGGCTCGATTGGCAATGGCGCATCGATATTGGCGGCCCAGGCGATGGGTGCCGATCTCGGCTATGCCGGCTCCGCCTTTATCGCGACGAAAGAGGCCAATGCCGATCAGGGCTATAAGGAAGGCATTGTCGAAGGCAAGGCCGCCGACATCGTCTATTCGGACCTGTTTACCGGCGTGAAGGGCAATTATTTGCGCCAGTCGATCGAAAATGCAGGTCTTGACCCCGACAATCTCCCGCAGGGCGACTATAAGACGATGAACTTCGGTTCTGGTGGCAATACCGAGAAAAAGGCCTGGAAAGACATATGGGGCTGCGGCCAAGGCATTGGACTGATCAATGACGTGATGAGCGTTCAGAACATGGTCGACCAGTTTACCAAGGAATATCGGGACGCGCGCGAGAGCTTGAAAACCCGGTTCAATTATTGAACCAAGATTCGTTCAGGAACCTGCTGACAGTTAATCAATCCGGATTCGACGCAGCTTGCTGATCGGAGGACGGATCGCCAGCAACGTAAATTGGTCCAGAGCTGCCAATAACAATCCTGCCGCCGACCAGTCCGACAAACAGGAACAGAATGAGCAGCCAGATCAAGAATATACCGCTAGTGATCCGCCAGTTTCTTGGCGGCAACCTCTGAACCAGAAACGTAACAATACTGGCCACATTGATGCACACCAGATTTGTTGCCAGCAAGAACAGCGCCCTCAATCCGAGCATTTCTTCACCACTGCCAAAAAATAGTCCGGCGGCAGCAATCGGCGGGGCCAGCGCGACCGCAATCGTGACACCAACCAGGGACAGGGACGTACCCTGACTGAATGCCAACACACCCGCAGCGCTGCAAGCCAGAGCCAGTGCGATATCAGCGGGGTGAACGATCGTGCGGTTCCTGAGTTCCGACACCAGAGGATCGACGTCGATAAACATACCGAGCAGGAAGGTGAAAAGCAGGGCGGCGAATATTCCGACAACCAATGTGCTCATCGCACGGCGACTTAGGGCAAAATCCCCCAGTGTAACGGCCATCGCCATGGCCATGGTCGGACCGAGCAGCGGGGCGATAATCATCGCGCCGATGACCACGGCTGTCTGACCACTGTGCATACCCAAAGCCGCGATCAACGCGGAAAGGATCACCGTCAGAAGATAATTGGGACGCAGTTCCAGACTGGCTTCGATATCATCATAAAGCTCGTGGGTACTGATCCGGTCACGGGTGAAGAAAACTTCCAACCTGCTCGGTGGTTTCTGCTCGCCGGAACCGGATGGGACGATTACCTCCAATTCAGGGATTTCTGGCAAAACCGCCTCGACCTGCAAGACAAGAACCTAAAAATCTTCACTATCTTTGAAAATAACCTCCAGTTCGGCGATCAACGCTTCAATGGCCCGGCCCGGCACAACGCAGGAAAGTTTTTCGAGGCCGGCCGGAACAGTTTCCTGCCAGAAGCAGCTGCAATGTTGAGCAATGATGGTTCTCGCTCGTTACATTTCTCCGCGCTCGCGCCGCAGCGCGAACCATTTTGCGACGTTGCGGTTATGCTCTTCCAACGTATTGGAAAACATATGGCCGCCCTTGCCATCGGCGACGAAATAAAGCGCTTTGGTATCCGCTGGATTGAGAACGGCTTCGATTGATGCGCGACCGGGATTTGCAATTGGACCTTTGGGTAGGCCGACCATCGCATAGGTATTATAGTCATTGACCTGCGCAATCTCCGACTGCCTAATACGGCGTCCTAGCGGCTTTCCTCGAGTGATGGGATAGATGATGGTTGGATCTGCCTGCAGCATCATATTCTTGCGTATGCGGTTACTATAAACGCCGGCGACGGTGCGTCTTTCGCGTGCCAATGCTGTTTCTTTCTCGACGATCGCAGCCAATATAACGGCTTCTTCGGGCGTTTTAACGACCGTGCTTGACGAGCGCTTCGGCCACAATTCTGCAATCGTATCCCGCATCGCCTTTTGCATCCGCTGTAGCACGGCCGCCCGTTGCTCGCCGCGTTCAAAACTGTAGCTGTCTGGCAGGACGGAACCTTCCGCCGGCACCGGAAAAGCTCCCTTGAGCAGTTCCTCGGCCATCAATTTCTCGTGCACGATGATCGACGGCGTACCTTCCGGAATGGTAAGAAGGCGAAGCACCGCTTTGCCGCCCTGAAGAATATCCAATATCAACGCGTTACTCGCGCCGGCTGGGATTTTGAATTCTCCGGCCTTGATCGGTTCCGATCCGCCCAGAATTTTGGCCCGCGTCAAAAAGGCATCGGCGGATTTGATCACGCCTTCCGATTCCATGACCTGTGAAGCCATGGCCAGACTCGAACCAGATTTGATGACAATCGTGCGCTGATTTTCCAGTGGTCCGCTAGCATTCCAGCCATAGAGATAATTCCCCGCCACCAGGACTGCAATGATCGCCGCTGCCAACAATATCAGGCAACCGAGACGGCGCATGATATTAGATGGCTTTCATAATGATACTGGCATTGGTTCCGCCAAAGCCAAAGCTGTTGCTCAGCACGGCTTTCACTTTGCGCTTTTTCGCAAAATGGGGAACCAAGTCCACGCCTTCACAACCTTCATCCGGATCGTCAAGATTGAGCGTCGGTGGCACGATCTGATCCCGAATGGCCAAGCCGCAGAAAATAGCTTCAACGGCTCCCGCACCACCAAGCAAATGGCCGATCGCTGATTTGGTTGAGCTCATCGACATTGTCTTGAGGTCATCCCCGAACAACCGCTTAACCGCAGCCAGTTCGATCGTGTCGGCCATCGTGGATGTACCATGTGCATTGACATAGTCGATATCAGCGGTGGTCAGTCCCGAGCGTTTTAGGGCCATTTCCATCGACCGATAGGCTCCGGTGCCATCAGGATGCGGTGCTGTGACATGATAGGCGTCGCCGGACATTCCATATCCGATAACTTCGCAATAGATTTTGGCACCGCGGGCCTTGGCATGTTCATATTCTTCCAGAACGACGACTCCTGCGCCCTCGCCCATCACAAATCCGTCACGGTCCTTGTCATAAGGCCGAGAGGCTGCCGTAGGGTCATCATTGCGCTTGGTAGAAAGCGCCTTTGCCTGCGCAAAACCAGCGATTCCAATCGGACAAATGGTCGCTTCAGCGCCGCCGGCCAACATCACGTCGGCATCATCCAGAGCGATCATTCGTGCGGCATCGCCAATACTGTGAGCACCGGTCGAACAGGCAGTTACGACCGCATGATTCGGCCCCATCAAACCATATTTGATCGAAACCTGGCCAGAAATGAGATTTATCAGTCGACCGTGGACAAAATGCGGACTGACCCGGCTTGGGCCACGTTCATATAATACGATGGATTCTTTTTCAATTCCCGGCAATCCACCGATCCCGGAACCGATAGAACAGCCGGCGCGCAACTTGTCTTCGTCGGACATATCCGTGAGACCGGCATCCTCGAGCGCCTGGCCCGCGGCATCGATGCCGTAAATGATGAACGGATCCACCTGCCGCTGAACCTTGTGATCCACCCGCAAATTTGGATCGAAGCCATATTCATGATCGACAGGCTTGACCTCGCAGGCGATATGGCATTTTTGATCTGATGCATCAAAACGGGTAATCTTTCCCGCGCCCGACTTGGAAGCCAATATATTGCTCCAGGTCGTTTCCACATCTCCGCCCAGCGGCGTTACCAGGCCCATTCCGGTTACAACTACACG
>JABMNS010000311.1 GCA_013204445.1 Sphingomonadales bacterium | reverse complement strand
GTGCAGGAGTGTAGCTCAGTTGGTAGAGCATCGGTCTCCAAAACCGAGGGCCCACGGTTCGAGTCCGTGCACTCCTGCCATTTTTCCTTTTTAGCACCGAAATTATCATGCCCCAATTTATCTCCGCCATTAGCCTGATCGTTCCTGACTATGATCAGGGGATCGAATTTTATGTCGGCCTGATGGGTTTTGAGCTGATCGAAGACACGCCTTTGTCGGAAGACAAGCGCTGGGTGCTGGTGGCGCCGCCGGGCAGCACCGAAACCCGCCTGTGCCTTGCTCGCGCATCTAACGAGGCACAGGAAGAAGTGATCGGCGAACAGGCCGGGGACCGGGTGTTCCTGTTTCTGGAAACCTATGATTTCGAAACGGATTTCGCGATCATGCAGCGCGCCGGAATCGATTTTCTCGAAGAGCCGCGCGAGGAGCCTTATGGCATGGTTGTGAAGTGGCGCGATCCGTTCGGAAACAAATGGGACCTGATCGAACGCTATTGAGGACTATCGCTCGATGTCGAGCGCGCCGGCAATCATCCCCCATATCTGGTGCGTCAGCTTGGCCGGATCCGGCCGCTGTTGCATGCCCATGGCGTGCGTGATCCCGCTGCGTATCGCACCGGTAATGGCTGCGCCGGCTATTGTCGGATCAATATGGGGACCGATATCATCGCGTTTGATGCCGGACCTGATGTTGCGGATCGCCATTTCGATCATTTCTTCATGACGCGCGCATTCCACCGCCGCGACCTGGTTGGTGCGGGCCATTTTTCCTAGAATGACCGGAGCCATAGGGTCATTGTAGAGAAACTCGACTACAGCCATTAACCGGCGTTTCTCGCGCACGCCCCATAGGATATCCGGATCGATATATTGGTTCGCTACCTTATTATAGCGATCATAAAAAGCGTGGATTATGGCGCCCAGCATACCGGATTTGGAACCGAAATAATGATAGGCGAGCCCAACGGACACGCCGGCTTTATCGGCGACCTGACCCATTTCAAGCTCACCGGCACCTTCGCGCAATATCATTTCTGCAGCGGCCAATATCTTGGCGGCGCGCATTATCTTGCGGTCAGAGCTATAGGTTGTTTTGCTTCGACCGGCCATTGGCTGGCTCCCTTGGCTATCCTGTTGCAGGTATCTCTACCCAATATTTGAATTGAATTCAATTCAAATATTGGGTAGAGATACCCCGGATAACGAATCAAGGAGCAGGCCCATGAATCTAGCAAGCAAGATCGAAACATCGACGGTGGACCTGAGCCGCTATTTGAATGGCCGCAGTTTTGAAGATGCCTGGGAACAGTTTCAGGAGGATGGCTATGTCATCTTCACCGATGTCCTCAGCTCCGAGCAGCTCGAACAGCAGCGCGCGGCCCTCAAGCCCTGGATTGATGAGGACATCCGGGGTCGCAATAATTTTGAAGGCGGCCAGTCCAATCGTATTTATGGGATGCTCGACAAGGATCCGGTCTTCGCCGACCTGATTTCCCACCCGCTACAACTGGCCTTTGCGGACCGGGAACTCGGCGAAAGCTGCCTGCTCTATGCCTGCCTGGCGATCAACCTGCATCCCGGCGAAACCGTCCAGCCCTGGCATTTTGATGACAGCCATTGCGCGCTGGCCCGGCCACGCGACCCGCTCAGCCTGTCGACCTTCTGGTCGATCAGCGACACTACCGAGACAAATGGCGCCACCGAAATCATTCCCGGCAGCCATAAATGGGGCAATCGGCAACCCGAGGGCGCGAATCGCTCGGACGATTTCAAACCACGCCTGACGGGCGAGCAGGTCGGTGACAACAACGATCATCCCGACATGATCAAGGCCGCCATGAAAGCCGGTTCGCTGATGATCGCCAAGGGAACTTTATGGCATCGCGGCGGCGGCAATAGCTCCGATGCCCATCGCCTGATCGTGACCCCGCAATTTTGCAAGGGTTGGTGCCGTCCCCTGGAACAGCAATTGCTGGCCGTGCCTCCTAGAAAAGTGGCGCATTTTCCGAAACGGGTGCAGGAGCTGCTGGGTTACAATATCCATCCGCCTTTCATGGGCTATGTCGACGGCATGCACCCGAGCAGAGTTTTGTCGACCCAAAGCGATTGACCGTAGATATTTTAGCGGAAACCATCTGTTTTTCAGGGGAGAAAATAAATGAAAGCCTTGGAGAGCAAAGCGCCGCTGATTGTCTATATCGATATCAAGAGCCCTTATGCCTTTGCAGCGATCCGGCCGACGCTGGCGCTGGAACAATCGCTGGACATGCATTTTGACTGGCGGCCATTGACCCTCGATATCCCCAGCTATCTGGGATCGGCGCGCAAGAGCAAGGGCAAGCTGGTTGAAAGCACGCGCAGTGCGAGCCAGTGGGATCGGGTCAAATATGCCTATCGCGATGCGCGGCGCTATGTCGAGCGTCAGGGAATGATGCTAAAGGGAACCGAGAAAATCTGGGACTCGTCGATCGCCAATATCGGGATTTTGTGGGCCATGCAGACCGACCGTTACCGGCTTGGCGCCTATCTGGAAACAATCTATCCGCCCTTCTGGCGGCGGGAACTGAATATCGAGGATGTCGGCGTAGTCGAGGCCTGCCTGGAACAAGCTGGTCTCGATTCGAACGGCTTTGCCACCTTTCAGCAAGGCGAGGGCCGCGACCAGCATGACGCCATGCAGGCGCAGCTCCATCCAAGCGGCATTTACGGGGTCCCGACCTATGTTTTTGACGGCACTATCCTGTTTGGCCGCGAACATCTTCCCTTTATCCGCTGGCACTTGCAGGGACGGCAAGGCCCGGCGCCCGATATCGCTTATGAGCTTGATAGCGTGGAGCCAGTATCATGCTGACCGTCGTCATCGATTTCAAGTCGCCCGCTTCCTATCTGGCGCTCGAACCGACATTGGCTCTGGCGCGCGAAACCGGCGTGCCTATTGACTGGGTTCCTTTCTCGGTCCGGCCCTTTTCGGTTCCCCAAGAACAGGCGGACGAGACGGTTGGCGAGCGCCATCGCCGCGTCCGCGCCATTGCACAGCGCGAAACCCATTTGCATTATGCCGCGGTTCAGGGGCGGGGAATGCATTTTTCGAAAACGCCGGCGGGTAGCGATACCGCGCTGGCGACGATAGCCGGCATCGACGGCGACCCGGTCCCGTTCATCCGCGCTGCTTTTGCCGCTTACTGGGC
>JABMNS010000310.1 GCA_013204445.1 Sphingomonadales bacterium | reverse complement strand
TTCGGTGTGCAGGGATCATATTTGATTTCATGTCCGAATACCCGGGACAGGATCGCTGCTACTTCCGGGGGCTTGACGCGCTGTGGTCCGCCAATATTGAGCCAGGAGCCTTCAAAGTCCGGGCGATCCATTGCGGCAACCATGCATTTTCCAACATCATCAAGGCTGATCCAGTTGGCTTCGAGATGCGCGGCATGGGGATACACATAGCGCTGCTCATTGACGATAAAGGGTCGCGCCCAGTTGGTCAGCAGATTGTCCATGAACAGGACGGAGCCAAATACCGTGGCCGGCATGCCGGAGCGGAAAATCTCGTTCACCGCGATCGTATTATTGCCATAAGTGAACGGATCACCGGGACGCTCGGGGATCCAGCTCGATGTGTTCCAGACAAAACGCTCGGTGCCCGCTTCCTTGGCGGCTGCGGCCACCCGGCCAACCATCGAGGCGCGATCTTCACGTGCCTGCAGCGGATGGGTATAGAATACGGCATCCGATCCCTCAAAGGCCGGAATCCAGGTCGATTCATCGCTGAGGTCGATCTGGCGGCACTCGTCTGCTGTGTTGGCGCCACCCAGATCGGGATTCTCGCTGCGTGACAAGGCGCGAACCTTGTGCCCAGCTGCTGCCAATTGACGTATTTGTGCGAGGCCTTGCCGCCCTGTTGCACCCACGACTGATACCAATGCCATGATTCTCTCTCCTGTTATATTTGCAGCAACGCTAGAGACGAATATGCGCGGCCCCAATGCTCCATTTTATCAGGACATTTTTGTTAGGGCAGGTTTTACGAAAGATCGCTCAGGGCGTCTTCTCGGTCAGCATCGCCTGCCAGCGCTGCATACCGGAAATCCAGCGTTCGGGATCGGCGCCCTTCTGCTTGATATACTCGCCCACTTTGGGGTGGGGGAGAATCAGGAACCGCTCGTCGCCAATCGCCTCGACGCAGATTTCGGCGACATGCTCCGCCGACACTATTCCGTCCTTCGCCACCGTCGATGTGTCGACGCCCGCGATCATCGGCGTGTCGACCCCTTGCGGACAGAGGACCGAGACCTTCAATCCTTCTGCGCCGTGGGTTATCGCCAGCCATTCGGCCAAACTGACCGCTGCGTGCTTGGTCACCGAATAAGGCGCGGACCCGATTTGCGCCAGCAGTCCAGCTGCTGAGGCGGTGTTGAGCAAATAACCACCCCCGCGCTCCAGCATTTTGGGCACCAATATCCGCGCGGCCCGAATATGGGCCAGGACATTGATGTCCCATATATTCTGCCAGACTTCATCATCCACTTCGACGCCGCCACTAGTAATGATGCCCGCATTGGACACGAACAGATCGATAGGGCCAAAGTCGGATTCGACGGTTTCGATCAGATGACTGATATCTTCTGCCAGAGACACGTCGGTCTTGATTGCCGCGCCGCCAATTTCATCGGCGACTGCCTGTGCGCCGGCCAGATCACGGTCGGCGCAGATGATTTGCTTTGCGCCTTCCGCTGCAAACCTGCGAGCCATTGCCGCCCCGATCCCGCTGGCGCCGCCAGTGATGACGATAATCTTGTCTTTCAATTCCATTTTGGTCTTGTCCTGCTTGAATAAATTAATCACTCGCTTAAAGATGCGAACGGACTAGAACAAGAGCAAGATTGCCTACGGGCCGATGCTCACCCAAAAGTCTAGCCCGGAACAAAGGAGAGTAAAATGTACAGTCACATGATGGTCGGATCGAACGATATTGACCGCTCAAAAAAATTCTATGACGCGTTGTTCAAAAGCGTCGGTGGCCCGGAAGCCATGGTCGATCCGAAGGGTCGTCTAATGTATATCCATAATGGCAGCATATTCATGATCACGCCGCCGATCGATGGCAAGGAAGCCACTTGTGGCAACGGCATGACGGTTGGCTTTGCCATGGAAAATCCTGCGCAAGCCGATGCTTGGCACAAGGCAGGATTGGAAGCTGGCGGAACAGCCATTGAAGACCCTCCTGGTGTGCGCGAAAATCCGGGCATGAGCCTCTATCTCGCCTATCTGCGCGATCCGGATGGCAACAAACTCTGCGCCCTCCACCAGATGGGTTAAGCCTATGCCGAAAAAAAGCATCCGCATCGGCGGCGCGAGTGGCTATTGGGGTGAGAGCGCCATGGCCACGCCGCAGCTGCTGGATGCGGGTGTGGATTATCTGGTCTATGATTATCTCGCCGAGATCACCATGTCGATCATGGCCCGCGCTCATGCCAAGGATCCGGCGGCAGGCTATGCCGGCGATTTCATCAGCGCGGTTCTGAAACCCCATGCACGGGCCATTGCGGCCCATGGGGTGAAGGTCATTGCCAATGCAGGCGGCGTCAATCCGGCAGCCTGCGGTGAAGCGGCGCGGGCTTTGATCAAGGAGCAGGGCCTGGACCTCAAGGTTGCGGTCATCACCGGTGACAATCTGCTGGCCGAACTGGATGCGATCGCCGCCAAGGCGCCCACCGAAATGTTCACCGGCGCGGCCTTTCCGGACAAGCAAAAAATCGCCAGCATCAACGCCTATCTCGGAGCATTACCGATTGCCCGGGCGCTGGCTGAAGGCGCGGATATCGTGATCACCGGACGCTGCGTCGACAGCGCCGTGACACTCGGCGCCTGCATCCACGAATTTGGCTGGTCGACGAGCGACTATGATCTGCTCGCCAGCGGCAGTCTAGCGGGTCACCTGCTGGAATGCGGGCCGCAGGCGACCGGCGGCAATTATACCGACTGGGAAGACGCTGGCGACATATCCAGTATCGGCTATCCGATTGGCACGGTGTCGCCTGACGGTTCTTTCGCGGTCACCAAGCCCGAAGGGAGCGGAGGCTGCGTGACAGTCGGCACGGTATCGGAGCAAATGTTATACGAGATCGGGGATCCGCAAGCCTATATGC
>JABMNS010000399.1 GCA_013204445.1 Sphingomonadales bacterium | reverse complement strand
TTGGCAGCGAAGTCATGTTCTTTGCCGGTCTTTTTGCGATGTACTTCAGCCTGAAGGCTGGTGCGCCAGACCTATGGGCAAACGACGCTCAGATCTTGAATGTCCCTTTCGCGCTGATAAACACTCTGATTCTTGTATCCAGTTCTTTCACTGCGCAATTCGGTGTTTTTGCTGCTGAGAGGCTACAGCCAAGGCGTACTGGAGCATCTCCTGCCAAGTGGGGAATGATCGAGTGGGTCTTCTTGACTTACATACTCGGTGGAATTTTTGTTGCAGGCCAGATTTGGGAGTACGCGATGCTCGTTTCTGAGGGCATCACTCTCAGCTCGAACTCCTACGGCTCCGCTTTTTACATAACTACTGGTTTCCACGCGATGCACGTAACCGGCGGACTAGTTGCATTCTTGCTCATTATTGGTCGTGCCTATGCTGCAAAGAATTTTGGCCACAAGGAAGCAACTAGCGCCATTGTTGTTTCATATTATTGGCACTTTGTTGACGTAGTTTGGATCGGTCTTTTCGTAGTTGTTTACATCCTCAAATAACAAAATGGAGAAAAAGTTGAGCTCAGCAAAACCGATGCGCCGGCGCCCGTGGGCAGCAGGACTAGTGGTGTTCCTTGGACTAGTGCTTTCCGGTGGGGGTTACGCTGCGGCTACCAACGTAGTTCAGGCAGAAGCCGGTTCCCCCGTTCAAGTTGAAGAGGGTAGAAAGCTATTTTTGGCCAATTGTGCTTCTTGCCACGGTACCAACGGCGAGGGTGCCATTGGAGGACCCAGTCTTATCGGTGTTGGTGCTGCTTCAGTTGATTTCCAGGTAGGCACTGGCCGCATGCCAGGTCAAGGCTCTGGTCCACAGTTACGGGCCAAGCCCGTTCAGTTCACTCAGGAACAGATCTCCGCGATGGCATCTTATGTTGCATCCCTTGCCCCCGGTCCAGCAATTCCGGATGAAGAATACCTTCGTGGCGACGGAGACGCGACTCACGGCGGAGAGCTGTTCAGGATCAACTGTGCCATGTGCCACAATGCCGTCGGAGCTGGTGGCGCCCTAACCGAAGGTAAGTTTGCCCCGGCACTTGCAGGCTCAACCCCTAAGCACACTTATGAAGCAATGGTTACAGGACCTCAGAACATGCCGGTATTCAACGACGCAAACCTGACGCCAGAAGATAAAAAAGACATCATCACCTACCTGAAGTACATCGAGGATAATGACTCGGTAGCCGGGTTCGAATTAGGTTCTATTGGCCCAGTTGCCGAGGGATTATTTACTTGGATCTTTGGGTTGGGATTCATTATTGCCATCACTGTATGGCTCGGGGC
>JABMNS010000309.1 GCA_013204445.1 Sphingomonadales bacterium | reverse complement strand
GTGTATAAGAGACAGCGCCAAGGCGGTGCCTCACCGGGTCATAGCCATCGGCTACCGAAAGCGGATCTTCGCTACGATCGGTCAGGTCGATGATTGCGGAGCCAAAAACGGACCAATAATTGTCTATCTGATAGCGTCCCCCAACCCGAACTTCTTCGCGGTCTCTGAGGTCTTCAAGCCCTAGCCCGATATTGCGGTTCAGGCGCAGATAACCGATTTGGGCATAGGTGCCTTTAGAACCAACCGTTGCGTCGATCTCGTTCCGCCGCACCGCAAGATTATCCTTGTCCAGCCGGAAACGGTGGGTGAATTTTACAATATCCTTGAACCGAACGTTGGTGCGGCCAACGATATCGGAAAAACGATCAGATAGGCCCGTGCCGTCAGGTACGATATTATTGTTATTTTCCAGCCGATAGCTTTGGCCGAGGATCATGTTTACCTGCAGGTTGGGACGATTGATTTCCCATTCCATCCCATAAGTCGCCCGGACATTATCCTCATAGCGATCATAGCCCGGGAAACGGTTGAGAGCGAATAGGTTGGTGTCTTCCAGATCAACGGCCCGCGAGTCTTCGTTAGGCACCGCGAGATTGGCTAAGCCGGGTGTCGCAACGATCTGAAAGCGCGGGGTGATCGTCTGAGTGCCGCCGAAAGCCTCACCAATGAGAGGCCATTTCACATCAATTGCAGCTGTAGCAATCGCACGTGCCTCCCAACCGCTTCGGCCACGATAGATTGCGGTTTCATTGAGGGCATTGTCATCGCTATGATAAACATCACCGCGAACGAGGCCGGTCAATGTGATTTCCTGACCCCAGTCGGTCAGCTTGCGCATGTCCCATTGAGCCGATCCGAAAGCGCGTTGGGTATCCTGTCCTTCGGCGCGTCCTATAGCCAGGCTGTTTGCCTGCACCTCAAGTCGACCACCCAGGACCGGATCGTTGAACCGCTTGCGATAGTCAATCACCGGCAGCGCGACCGGAACGCGGTTTTGTGGATCATTTACCCGCAATGTCTGGAACGCCCAGCCTGCCAGCGAAAAATAGCTACTATTGCTGATCCGTTCGACATTGATTGTAGAGCGAAGGCTATCGTCATCGCTGATATCATAGCGCCGCAGAAATGTACGATCTGACACGATGCGGGCAGATTGGTAAACCGTCCATTTGTCATCAAGCCGGAACCGACCACTGGTCGCAAAATAGCCACGAAAATCTTTTTCGGCATTGGGAAACAGCCGAGATGCACCTGTCGGAATGCGGGAACCGTAAGTAGCATAACCGGTCAGTTGGAAGGCGCCTTTTTGATCAAGACTGCGAAAAGTACTGCTGATCAGCGGGGCAACATCTGTGAATACCTGCGCAGTAATCGTGGCATCCTGATTGGGCGCAATGCTAAAATAATAGGGTACTGTCACGCCAATGCCGTTCACCGTGTCGAATTTGATATCCGGAACCAGAACGCCGCTGCGGTTTTCGTCGGCAACCGGGTGTGAGAGGCCGGGCAATGGAATGACGGGCATACCAAAAATCTCGATGCGAGCCCCTTGATATTTCACCCGCTTCTTGGCCGGATCATATATCACCTTCACGGCTTTGATCTGCCAGCTGGGGTTTTTCGGGCATCCATCCTCGGTCGTGACCGCGCAAGCGGTATAGGCGGCATTTTCCAGTGCAAGCGAGCCGTCGGCAAAACGTTCGCTTCGGCGTGCCGCCAAGCGGCTGCCATCATCCAGAACGAGCAAGAGGTTATCAACGGCTCCGTCGCGCAGGCTATCGGTCAGTTCGATGTGATCGCCATAGGCGACGTCGCCACCGGGACTGATCGACCTGATATTGCCTTCTGCTACAACAGCACCGGTTTTCCGGTTCCACACAACCTGATCGGCACGCAGTTTATAGCCGTCACGATTGAGGACCACATTACCCTCAGCAGTGACGAAGTCGTTCTCAAAATCATAGTCGATGCTGTCGGCACTAAATTCGAATTCATCATCTTGCTGATCAGGTGCAACTGCGGCGTCGCTTTGTGATTGGCCCATAGCGGATGCAGGCGTCACAGCAGCCAACGTTAGGGTAAAAAGGGCGAGTGAAGATTTCATCGACTGGCTCAACCTGCTTTTAGCCCCATTTTGGACGGCATTAAATATCGCACTTTCCACCTTCGGAATGCCTATTGCACCTGTTTGCCTAGTCTGCAAATTTTCTTTGACAGTTTCTGATGAACAGATGCTTGACCACCAAACCAAGACGGTGCAGCAACGCCATATGATAGAATAAATGTCGGCCCGTTCATGCGTGAGTCGGATCGACGAGTGAATCATGCAGGCTTTTCACTCCTCAAAACACAAAAATAAGGACAGTTTCCCGATGAATTTCAACTTTACCAATGAGCGGCCCACGGATGCTGATGCGATCATATTTGCAATCACAAAGAATGGACTAGACGATTTTGAGCTTAAGCTGGAGCAAGCGACCACAGTGAAGGCGGGAGCAAAAGCTGCACGGTTTGAAGCGAAACTCGGCGAAGTTTTTGAAACCTTCGTGACCGAAGCAGGCAAAGCCTTGCGGGTGGTATTGACGGGATTGGGCAAAGGAAAAGCGAAAGATGCCGAATCAGCAGGAGGCTCAGCCATAGCCAGAATTCTGGCATCCGGAGCCAAGCATGCGGTCATTGATCCTTCAGGTCTGGATGAAGAGCACCTCGCACGGCTTCTTTTCGGTGCAAAATTGCGCAGCTGGCGGCATGATAAATATCGAACAACCATGCCCGAAAAGCAGAAAGTCACACTCAAAAAAATCACCGTACTCGATCAGCATCTGGCAACCGCTAAGGTCTGGCAGGATCTGTCCGCCGTGGCCGATGGCGTTGCGTTGACCCGCGAACTGGTCGCTGAGCCCGCGAACAACATCTATCCCGAAAGCTTTGTTGCTCGTTGCGAAGAATTGAAAGACCTAGGCGTGGAATTTACCGTGCTGGGTTGGGATGAAATGGAAAAGCTTGGCATGGGCGCACTGCTCGGTGTTTCGCAAGGTTCCGAGCGCCCGCCTCGGTTGCTGGCGATGCGCTGGGATGGCACCAATGGTGCCCAGAAAACGCCGCTGGCCCTGGTCGGCAAGGGCGTGACTTTTGACACGGGAGGAATCTCCCTGAAACCAGGCGCCGGTATGGAGGAAATGAAATGGGACATGGGCGGTGCCGGAGCCGTTGCCGGAACCATGAAAGCGCTGGCTGGCCGTAAAGCCAAGGCGCATGTTGTCGGTGTTTGCGGGCTGGTAGAGAATATGCCTGACGGCAAAGCGCAGCGCCCCGGCGATGTGGTGACCAGCATGAATGGCCAGACAATCGAAGTGATCAACACCGATGCCGAGGGGAGGCTGGTATTGTGCGATGCGATGCACTGGACGCAGGAAACATTCAAACCGGAAGTGATGATTGATCTGGCAACATTGACCGGCGCGATGATTATTGCGCTGGGTAATGAGCATGCCGGCTGTTTTAGTAATAATGATGATCTCGCTGAAGACCTGATAGATGCGGGCAAGGATTCCGGCGATCCGGTCTGGAGGCTTCCGATTGGTCCGGCTTATGACAAGCTGATCAATTCGCCGATTGCAGACATGAAAAATGTCGGACCACGGGGTGCGGGGTCGATTACGGCGGCACAATTTCTCAAACGCTTCGTCAAGGATGGCGTGAAATGGGCGCATCTCGATATTGCCGGCATGGTCTGGGCCGACAAGCCCAGCCCGGTCTGGGAAAAAGGCGCAACCGGTTATGGCGTGCGCCTGCTCAATCAATATGTCGCTGACCATTTCGAAGATTGATTCGGTTGCACCAATGTGGCGAAGTCTGACTCGAAAATTGCGAAGGTGATGCGGTGCGCGTTGATTTCTATCATCTGACGCGTGATCCGGCGGCTAAGCTGGTGCCGATGCTGGCTGGCAAATCGCTGGATGTTGGAAAAAGACTGTTGCTGCTGTCACAGGATGAAGCAGGCCGGGCCGCGCTCAGCGACGCTTTGTGGAACGCTGAACCGGCCAGCTTCCTTGCCCATGATTTTGTCGGTTCTATCCGGCAGACGGAGCAGCCCATTCTGATTTCCGATCAATGCGAACCGGCGAACGGAGCGTCCTACATCATTCTGTCCGACGGCCGGTGGCGGGACGAGGCGCTGACCTTCGAGCGCGCCTTCTTCTTGTTCACCGCCGACCAGATCGACCATGCGCGCACCATCTGGCGGCAGTTAGCGGCCAATGAAGTTGTCACCCCGCGCTATTGGAAACAGGATGATGGCCGCTGGATTGAAGGCCCCTGATTTGCCAATCCCGCAGCTTTTCGGTATTCTCCTGACCGGTCGTGCGACGATATCTGGAGCTTGTCCTATGTATAAATATTTAATTCTGCCAGCAGCCTTCATGATTGCCGCTTGCGGCAGCGGTGACGATGAACGGGCTTCCGGTTCCTTTGACGATGGCGACGGCAATCAGGGCAGCTATTCGGTTCGCGGCGATGACGAGAATAGCGAAACGGTGATCAAATCGGACAAGGGCGAAGTGCGCCTCGCGACCGGCGACAAGGCGCTCAAGGATTTACCGATGGATATCAAGCTCTATCCCGGCGCCCAAGTCCAGGCCAGCATGGCGGGTATGGGCGAAGGCCAGTCTGGGGCGATGCCGGTGTTCCAGACGTCAGATAGTTTAGATCATGTGATATAATTCTATCGCAAACAGATGAAATCCATAGGGATTGTGGTAAAAACTAAAATCAAGTCTGGCGACATGCAGGTGATCGGCGGAGAGCGGGCGGACGGCGAGGGCGTTCATATCTCTGCGACTAAATCTCCCGATGGCGGGGTGACCGCGACTATTATTTCAGGCGGCAAAAGCTAAGGCCGAATCGAAAACTTGCCATGGTGCAGTGCAGCGGCTAAGGGCGGCGCAAACTACTATATCCCCTATTTATGGAGCAATATCATGGCCGTGACACGGACATTTTCGATTATTAAACCCGACGCGACGCGCCGCAATATCACCGGTGCTGTCACCAAGATGCTTGAAGAAGCCGGACTGCGCGTTGTCGCTTCCAAGCGCGTTCACATGAGCAAAACACAGGCTGAAGGCTTTTATGCAGTTCACAAGGAACGCCCCTTTTTCGGTGAGTTGGTCGACTTCATGATCAGCGGCCCTTGTGTCGTCCAGGTGCTAGAAGGAGAAAATGCGATGCAGGCGAACCGCGACATCATGGGCGCGACCAATCCTGCCGACGCGGCTCCGGGCACGATCCGTAAGGAACTGGCTGAAAGCCTAGAAGCGAACACGGTCCACGGTTCTGACAGCGACGAAAATGCGGCGATTGAAATCGCCTATTTTTTCAATGAAGACGAGATTGTCGGCTAGGATTTACGCATTTTTATCCCGTAAAAATTTTTCGCATTTAGACGCCCGGTTGCAGATTTTGCGATCGGGCGTTTTTTATGGTGTAAAGGCCAGCGCTGGGCCAGTCGGGTTAGGTTTTACGGGCGCTAAGGGCACAAAAACAGGGGTGTCGCTGCCGGTCGGCTAGCGCCCCAAAAAAACCAGCCGTTTATCGGTAGTCCCAAGCAGTTGCGGCAGAATGGCCGCTTTGGCTCTGCAAGATCATTGACTGGTTTGGGCGAGACAACCCGTTGAGTCCAAATGTCATTTTCTGATCGCCTAATATTGCCATCTGATCGTCGAGAATTTACGGACCTTGTCTATGATAGCAGGCAACATCATGTGCGGCAGCGTCAATATGGATAGCGTCTGAAATGCCGTCACAATCAATCTTTCGTCCATTGGAATGAGGGGTTGCGCGAGCAAGACACACAGAACAACCGCTGCTGATGACACGGACATATACAGAAAGAAACGCTGAGGATTGTCAGGTTGATCCATTAAATCGTGGCGGCCTGCAGCGAAATGTTTCGGGGAATGATAGAGGCAGAAAAAAATGGCAAAGCCGATCCCCGGCGGGAGCAGTAACGTGGCTGCCAGCAACAAGAGATTGCGCCACGCTTGGTCAGTTTTGCCATCACCAAAGTCGATAATTACCTTGGCGGCAGCGATCAGACCAAAAGCCGGAGCGACCAGACGCATATAATCGGCTATGGTGCCTGCATTGGCGCCACCAATGAGAATGAAAAGCGCTGACAGCTCGGCTGAATATAATAAGGCAGGCAGGGCAATAACGCTGATAGCCATGGCCAAGGCGAATAGCCCTGATCCCTCGGGAGCCCAGTCTTCTATAAAATGGCTGATGGCGATGACTATAAAAGCGACCAGCGAGAATGTTGGGGCGACTTGCCATCCCCAGAAGCCAATGGCGGCCAATCCGCAATATCCGGTGGTCAAAAAAGCTAGCCTAATCCAGCTGCCACGACCTTCCTTACGCAATGTCAGATAATCGAACATACCGTGTGGCAAGCCGATGACCAGCAGGGCAACACATGCTGATACGATCAGCATTGGCAGTGCTGCCGATGAAAGGCTGAGCGAAAACAGCAGAACAATCGTCAGAGCGAGAATGGCCGGGCTTATGCTGCCTGGATCCTTTGGCTCAGCCGATTGGAAAAAAAAGGCGGAGCCAGACGGCCCCGCCTTTCGTCATTCATTATCGATTGGGAAGCCAACCTGGTCATCAACCCGCTCTATTTGGCATATTCGGGATATTCGATAGCAGATTTGCGGACCGCGATGACGTAAATCATCACACCGACGCCTGCTTTGGCGATCACGTCAGCAATAGTATAGCCGATTTGCAGCGCTGTCTCGACGTTTCCGCCGGTCAGGCCCGTATAGGGGATCATATAGACTATCGGGTAGAAACCCCATGCGCCAAATGTGACCAGCCTTGCATCCTTGATCAGCTTGCGAACGCTCTCGGGCTGACGCTCGATGGACTCACCGAGGCCCTTGAACAATTCCCAAACGATGTAGAGGAAGGGAATGGCAGATAAAGTACCCCAAAGCGCGCGGGTGCTGTTGTTGTCGGCGATTTCACCCGGATAGCCGAGCACAATCATCAGCGCAGCGGCAAAACCAAGCTTGAGACATTTGGATGTCGTTTCAGCCTGCGTGAGACGCATCACCAGTATCAGTTCGATCAGCAACAAGGGAACGGTGAGCAACCAATCGACATAACGATAGGCATCGTTAAAGGCGACGCCGGTTGCAACTAATACACCGTCTTTCAGTTCATAGGCTTCGTTCCAACTGTCGAAAATCCGAAGATAGTGATAGGCTGCTATTGCGCAAACCAGACCCGAAATGGTCAATGCGGTTTTATAAGCGGGCCCGACCTGCGATCGTCCCAGCCATAAAAATAAAGTGGCCGCAGCCATGGTTGCAAATGTGAAGGAAAATGCGTTGTAAACGAGAGAAAATTGCGATGCCGTGATTAAATCCATGTCAGAGCTCCTGTTATCTTAGAAAGCGGACAGACTTGGTGGAAACCAAGTTTCTATTCTAAAATCGGTCGCGACGCATTTGGCCGATTAACGGATCCCACTTCCATGAAGAAACATGACCATTCTCCATGGAAAGAGAAGTTGGGATTAGCCCTGTAGGGGTTTACCCTGTAGCGTAGGAATTACAGGCCAGCGTCAATGCCTATCCGAACGGCGTCAGCAACATTAATCGCATTCAATTTCCGAAAAAGCAGCGCACGGTGCATTTCGATGGTCTTTTCACTCAGCGACAATTCGTGCGCTATCTGCTTGGTGCGACGACCTTGTGTGATTTTCTGAAGTACCTGTCGCTGCCTGTTGGACAGATCGCCTACCAGTGCTCGAGCGTGGCGTTTGCGGTTAGGGAACAAATCCCAGTTTTCTTCGGGCAATTCTATCTGGGTACCCAGAAAATAGCGCAATATGTCGCCATCATCAAAAATCGGTGCGACCAGAACGGCATTCCGGAATTTGGTTCCATCCCGCTTATAGTTCAAAATTTCCACCAGCACGGGGCTATGGCGACGAACACCATCGCGAATTTTGTCGGTCGGCCAGGGTTCCGTTTCATTCCCTGCCAGAAACTTGCAATTTCGACCGACTACTTCTTCGGGTGGATATTGCGTGAGCACGCAAAAGGCGTCATTGACCGCCACAATGGGATTATCCCTTAAATTGGGATCACTGATGACTGTCGCGATTGGACTAAACTGAATCGAACCTAAAACATTCTCAAAATGAGCTTCGTTTATCGTTTGCACATTAAATCTGACCCCAATTGATATTGGCTGAGTTCAATATATATCGTAAATTAAAGTGAAAGATAGCAAATATGGCGACAGTTCCCCATCAGTAAAAAACTATGCGGATGCACGCTTTGGACGAACGCGGTCCAAAACCGGACGGTCCGCATCCCACCCAGTTGCCAATGCCCATCAAAGTCAAAACTGATGCCTACTTCTAGGGATTGATGACGTCCCTTGCCATCCCATCAAAAGCGGTCGGGAAAAAATCACCATAGCCATTGCATTCCGTCCCATATTACAAATCAACACCCCGCATGATGCCCCACCGTCACCGCCGAACCCGTCGCCTGTTCGGCGCGTTCCCAGTCGTGATATGCGGTGCGGCGAACGATAATCCAGCTGCCGTCACGCCGTTCCAGCGTGTCGCAATAGCGGCCGGCGACGATCCAGTCGGTGGCCTTGCCATGGGTTTCGCACGAGGCGAAGTCCGGATTGCCTGCTTCGATATAGTGATAGGCGACAAAATTGGCCTCGGTGGTGGCGCTATTGCCGTCGTCTGAAAGCGCGATATGGACATTGGAGATCGAGTGGTGGGTACCCGGAATATTTTCCAATACCTGGCTGGCAAAGCCGATAAACTCATCCGGCGGGCCTTCATAATCACCATGTTTGTGGACATGATCATCAGCAAAGCAGGCGCGGACCAGCGGCCAGTCGCGGCGATCGATCCCCTGGCAATAGCGATGCAGGATATCGCGAATTTCTTCGCGTGCCGACAGCTGCTCCAATGTGTACATCCCTGATATCTCCTAATTTTGTCAGTCGTTATTATTTGACTCTGGTCCTAGCTTTCAATGCAAGGATTGTTGAGGAGATAAAGCATGGGCAGACTGCAAGGCAAAGTGGCAATAATAACAGGCGCGGCCAAGGGGCTGGGTGAAGCCGACGCGCGGATGTTCGCGCGTGAGGGCGCGATCGTCATCCTGACGGACATGGATGCGGACAATGGAGAGCGGGTTGCCGAAGAAATTGGCGGTTCGGCGGAGTTTCATTTGCAGGATGTCCGCGATGAGCAGGGCTGGGAAGACCTGATTGCGGATGTCGTGTCGCGGCATGGCAAGCTGGACATATTGGTCAATAATGCCGGTGTGGTCGAGCCGGGAACGATCGAGACGCAGACAGCCGAGGAATATCGTTTCGTCATGGCTGTCAGCGCCGATGGCGCCTTTTATGGCTGCAAATATGCGGTTCCTGCGATGAAGATATCGGGTGGCGGAGCGATCATCAACATGTGCTCGATCGCTTCGATTGTCGGCGAGCCGATTGTTGTGGCCTATGCCATGGCCAAGGGCGCGATCGAGAGTCTGACCCGCAGCGTCGCGGTACATTGTGCGAGCAACCAGTATAATATTCGCTGTAACAGCGTCCATCCCGCCGGTATATTGACGCCGATGGTTATCGGAATCGGCCCCAAGGTTGTTGGCCGCGACGATCTGCGCCCGGCCAGCGAAGGCCCGGCCCCGAGTGCGCTCGGTGAACCAGATGATATCGCCAACACTGTCCTGTTTCTGGCATCCGAGGAGAGCAAGTTCATCAATGGTGCCGCTATAAGGGTCGACAATGCGAAATCGGTGATGGAAGGCGTGGTTCCCTGATTTTTTGGGAGAGGGTCGGTTTTAGGTCTGGCTTCCGCTCATTCAGTTGATTCTGATGGAGCTGACATTCTCTATCATGCATCAAATTGCCGGGTTTCCAGGGTTATTTGCGCTTTGCCGCCCAACCGCCTTATCTTGGCAAAAATTATGTCTTTGATTGGCGCCATCATGCGAGTGAGCTAGGTCGGGAATGGAGATCTTTGGAAATTTGTGAAACAATCTCTGAATCACCCTTGAGGCGTTTTTAATGACCAAACTGCATTGTCTTTAATCGACTAGGAGCAGGGCCCATTAAATGCGCGAGCTTGGCGTCAAAATGACGAAAACCAGAGTCCGTTTTCGGCAAGAAGCAGACGGCAGGATTCGCAGGCCTCATTGACCGCAACCAGCCCGACAGCGGAAATTCAAACTGATATACTGATAGTTCGCTCTACCGCTTGCCTTTAACTAGGTATGTCGAGTAGCTTGATGGCATGGATGGTGAGAAAAATAAGAGCCAACAAGACCAGATGGCTATCTCTCACTCGGATTTGCCAAAGGCTTCGGTCATGGTCTTGATCGAAAAAAGTCCGATCGCCTCGGTGATCAGCAATCCCCGACTGGCCGACAATCCGATCGTAGCGGCTAATGGTGCTTTCCAAGAACTTACCGGCTATGATCGGGATTTTATTATCGGTCGGAACTGTCGTTTTCTGGCGGGAGAGGCGACAGAGCCCTGGCTGACCGAAGAAATCCGGCGGGGCGTGCGGCTACAAAAATCCGTTCTGGTCGAGATACTGAATTACAAGAAGGATGGCACGCCCTTTCAGAATGCCGTGCTGGTCGCGCCCCTGTTTGATGAAGAGGGCGAACTGGAATATTTTCTGGGCTCACAGGTCGAACTGGATGCCAATGTTCCGAGTCTCGCCAAGCCGCGCCGTATGCGGGCAGTCGCGATTGTCAAGGACCTGTCGAAACGGCAGCGGGAAGTGCTGCAATTTATCGCCAAGGGCTTGCTTAACAAGCAGATTGCTCATGAATTGGGCCTCAGCGAACGAACCATTAAAATGCATCGTTCTATTTTGATGAAACGGCTAGATGTTCCCAGTGCAGCGGATATGGTCCGGCTGGCCGTAGAAGCGGGAATGTAATATTATCGTTCATACGGCCCAAGGGCCGTATCGATTTTATTGCGGCGCATGTCTATTCGTAGATTTGCATCGCGGGTTGGATTTTCTTTTCCGAATTCGGGCCGCAGATATTTTTTGGGCAACATTTCTCCCTCCTCCTGGTTGCCCAAAGATATTCACCCCGCGATGCGCCTTTATCTAAAATTGATCTGCGATTTCGATCATTCTGGTGAGCCGCTTTGGCGCTGCCTGACACCAGCTTTTGTAGAGCCGTCCAGCGATATGATCCCAATCTGTGCGACCGCGATCCAGCCGGATCGCGATCCAGCCGGATTTTCCGTAAAATTTGGGTGCATAATAAAGGTCCGGATCGGCGTCGATCAGGGCCGCCTGTTCGTCCATTCCGGTGGTCTTGACGAGCAGAGCGATACTGGCTTCTCCATGATGGCTCTGCGCGAAATAGGCGAAATATTTTCCCGTGGTTTCGCTGCCGACCCGCCAGCCAGGCGCGCCGAAGCTAAGCCGTTCGTGGGTTTCCTCGAGTGCCAGAGCGTGCTGGCGTACCTGCCTCAAAATCCAGTCTGGATCAGCCTCGCGTATGACATATTTGGCCAATGTGCTGGGATAGAGCTGATGTTCTGCGATCAAGATCCGGCTCGCCAGACTGTCGGCATCGTCATCGGGCAGGATAGCGACTTCGGTCTGGGCGAGCACCGGACCATCATCCAGTTCGGCGGTAACCAGATGGACGCTGCAACCCGCGACGCTTTCGCCGGCGTCGATTGCGCGCTGATAGGTGTCGAGGCCTTTATATTTAGGCAGCAGGCTGGGATGGATGTTGAGCATATGTTCCGCCCATTTTCTGACAAAGCCATCGCTCAGTATTCGCATGTATCCGGCCAGCACGACATATTCGGTTCCGGACTGGATGACGGCATCGTGCATGATTGCATCATGGGCTTCGCGCGGCAGGCCCTTGTGCGGATGGGCAAAGGTTGCGATGCCCTCGGCTTCGGCCAGCTTCAATCCGGGTGCATCGGGATCATTGGACGCCACGAGCACCAATTCATAAGGGCAGTCGGGTGATTTTGCGGCGTAGACCATCGCTGCCATGTTCGATCCCCGGCCGGAAATCAATACAGCGATTTTGGCTTTTTCAGCCATTGTGGGTGGCTGTCCAATCATGCGTTGCTGACCATATGCCGCGTGTCCCTGCCACCGAACAGCCCTTGGTTCCCTTGCGAACATCGCCGATAGGATGGACTTTTTCACCAGCGGCTTCGAGGTTTGACGTAATCGCTTTCGCCTCGTCGGGGGATACAGCCAATACCATGCCGATTCCGCAATTGAATGTCCGCGCCATTTCCTCTGGCTCGATATTGCCCTGTGCCTGCAGGAATGCCATCAGGCGCGGCTGCTTCCAGTTCGACGTATCGACATGGGCGTGCATGCCACTCGGCAATACCCGCGGGATATTTTCCAGCAAACCGCCGCCGGTGATGTGGGCGAGAGCCTTGATCCGTCCGGACTGCATCAGGGGCAGGAGCGATTTCACATAGATTCGGGTCGGTGCGATCAAAGCTTCGATCAATAATATGTCCGGGTTGAACAGGGCAGGGCGCTCCATTTTCCAGCCTTTATCTGCCGCTAGTCGCCGGACCAGCGAAAAACCATTGGAATGGATGCCGGAGGATTCGAGGCCGAGCAGGATATCGCCCGGCTCGATCGTCGCTCCGGTTACGACTTTCTCACGTTCGACTGCGCCAACGCAGAAACCGGCTAGGTCATAATCCCCTTCGGCATACATGCCCGGCATTTCCGCCGTTTCGCCGCCGATCAGCGCACAGCCCGACATCTTGCAGCCTTCGGCGATTCCCGCCACGACCCGCTCGGCGATGCCGTTTTCTAGCTTGCCGGTGGTAAAATAGTCGAGAAAGAACAAAGGTTCGGCCCCTTGCACGATCAGATCGTTGACGCACATGGCGACGAGATCGATTCCGACCGTGTCATGCCGGTCATGGTCAATCGCGAGCTTGAGCTTTGTGCCCACGCCGTCATTGGCCGCGACTAGCAGGGGGTCCTGATAACCTGCTGCTTTGAGATCAAAAAATCCCCCAAAGCCGCCCAGTTCGGCATTGGCACCCGCTCGCGCCGTGGCTTTGGCCAGCGGTGCTATAGCCTTAATCAGGGCATTGCCCGCCTCGATGGACACACCGGCTTTCGCATAGGTGTAAGAATCCGGCTCATTTTGCTTTTCACTCATAACTTGTGCGATTAGACAAGTCGCGGCTGGATTTCCACGCCATAATCGTCAAAAGGGCGCAAATGAGTTTTTTGACTGACTTCAGGATCAAGATCGCTGCCATCATATCCGTCGTGACAATGCTCGCCGGAACGGTTGTCTATGCCCAGCTGGAAGGCACCGAACGCGGGGTTGCGCCGCTTGCCAGCACCGGTGACTTCGAAGTCATGGGCGTGGCAATAGATGTCCATGGTGATGACGCCTTCGATGCCCGCAAAAAGGGATGGGAAGAAGCCCAGCGTAAAGCCTGGAAGATGCTCTACAAGCGCACTCAGGGTGGCGAAACCGAGGGATTGCCAGACGGTACGCTCAATACGATTGTCTCTGCGATCATCGTCGAGCAGGAGCAGATTGGTCCAAAACGCTATATCGCAACGCTGGGCGTGATGTTCGATCGGGCCAGGGCAGGATCGATTCTGGGTGTCGGTGGCCGGCGATTGCGCTCTCCGCCGCTGCTGGTTCTGCCGATCATGTGGAGCGGCGGTTCTGCCCAGGTATTTGAAAGCCGCACCGAATGGCAAAAGGCTTGGGCGCGCTTTAGCTCCGGCGACAGCGCCATCGACTATGTCCGCCCTTATGGATCGGACAGCGAATCGCTGGTGCTGACCGCGGGGCAGGCAAATCGCCCGAGTCGGCGCTGGTGGCGCAACATATTGGATCAATTTGGCGCAGCGGATGTGATCATCCCGATCGTCCGGCTGACCTATAAATATCCTGGGGGACCGGTGACCGGGCGCTTTACCGCCCGCTATGGTCCCGACAACCGCTATATCGACAGTTTTACGCTGAAAGTGGCCCGCAGCGAAGATATTCCCAAGATGATGGATCAGGGTATTGCGCGACTGGACAATATCTATTCCAGCGCCTTGTCCCGCGGCGTACTGAAAACCGACAAGTCGCTGGTCATCGAAGATCCGTTCAATCTGGAGGAGCTGAATCTCGATGATTTTAATCTCGAAGATGGATTGGCTGTCGAGATCGGCGAGGGCGACTCCTCGGCAAATGCGTCGGGTGTCAGCGGATCGGAATCAGGCAATGAAGCGTCGGTGCCGCCACCGACGGCGATCACCAGCATTTCGCTGCAGTTTGATACGCCAGTTGTCAGCGCAGTGGGTCGCGGTGAATCGTCGCTGCGGTCAATTCCGGGAGTGACGTCCGCTTCGACATCCAGCCTCGCACTGGGCGGGGTTTCTGTCATGAACGTGACCTACAGAGGTGATATTTCTGCTCTTGCCCAGGCCCTTCGGGCACAAGGATGGCAAGTACAACAAGGAGCGGGCGCCTTGCGTATCAGTCGTTCCGGACAATAATGTAGCGAGACCGTGAGTCAGATAGCCCTCCCTCTTGAACAAAAACCGTCGCCGGAACAGGGCGGATACCTGGTGACCGCTGCCAATGCCGAGGTGCATTGGCACCTGCAGCACTGGCGCGACTGGTCGCATCACACGTTGATTCTGACCGGGCCCGCAGCCTCCGGCAAAACCACCATGGCTTCTTCGTTCGTAGCTGAGAGTGGCGGGTTGTGCCTCGATGAT